>JBPCQW010000409.1:0-3393 GCA_050997715.1 Hassallia sp. | reverse complement strand
ACCGAAACCGAATCACAAAACTACGGTTACAAATTCGGTCAAGAAGAAGAAACCTACAACATCGTTGCAGCACACGGTTACTTCGGTCGCTTAATCTTCCAATACGCTTCATTCAACAACAGCCGTTCACTTCACTTCTTCTTGGCAGCATGGCCAGTAGTAGGGATTTGGTTTACCAGCTTGGGTGTAAGCACAATGGCATTCAACCTGAACGGTTTCAACTTCAACCAATCAGTAATTGATTCTTCGGGTCGTGTAATCAACACATGGGCTGACGTAATCAACCGCGCTAACTTGGGTATGGAAGTAATGCACGAGCGCAACGCTCACAACTTCCCTCTAGATTTGGCTGCTGCTGACTTCGCTCCTGTAGCAATGAGCGCACCTGCTATCAACGGTTAATCTTGAATGTGGAGGAGACGTTCCGGTGGAACGTCTCTACAATAATCTCAAAAGCGCCTCCCGAATTTTGGGGGGCGCTTTTTTAAGCGATAAATCGCTTACTACGAGGTATATTCTCTATTTTCTCGCTTTGATTAATTGCAAACTTCCACCAGCAGTTAAAGTGCGATCGCATTCTCGAAATCCTGTTTCTGTCAGCAATTCAGGTAAATCGGTTTTCAATAACTGCCAAGCCGTCTCTGTCTCAAACAACAGCAAAAACAGCGACAACCCAGGCACAAATAGCGGGTTGGTGGGATTATGAAAATCCACTAATGTAAATACCCCGCCTGGTTTCAGCACTCGATAAACTTCTTTAATAATTTGTCGCAATTGCCCAGACTGCATCTCGTGTAAGGCGACGCTAGTATGTACAACATCAAACTGATTATCAGCAAAGGGCATTTTCTCCGCAAAAGCCTCCACATACTCCGCTTGCGGCACATTCTGCCTCGCTCGTTTTAAAGATAGCGGTGAAGCATCGAGTCCTGTTACATTTTGTGAATATTTGACTAATACCTGCGTTGCCTGACCGCTGCCGCAACACAAATCTAAAACTTTAGTATCTGATTCAATCGTTAGCCCGTGCAAAGCAAGCTGCCGGAAACGCCCTTCACCACCGACGCTTAAAGCTGCCAAGCGAGATATAGCATCATACAACCATTGATAGCGGTAACTCCAATCCCTGAAAATTGTTGCCATTGTCTCCACGTTCCCCGTTAGCCTTTATATTTAATAAAGATATATTGTTAACATTAGTAAAAAATCTGAAAAGATTGGGGGAATGTAATTGCTATGGATCGTGTAGGCGTATTATTACTCAATCTGGGCGGTCCAGATAAATTGGAAGATGTTGGACCGTTTCTCTATAATCTGTTTTCCGATCCAGAAATTATCCGCCTACCCTTTAGTTGGTTGCAAAAACCCCTGGCATGGTTGATTGCGTCAAGGCGAACCCAAAAATCTCAAGAAAACTACAAGCAAATTGGCGGTGGTTCTCCATTGCGGCGGATTACCGAAGCCCAAGGAGAAGCTTTAAAAGAACAGTTGCAAGCTTTGGGGCAAGAAGCGAACATATATGTAGGAATGCGTTATTGGCATCCTTACACCGAAGAAGCGATCGCCCAACTTACTCAAGACAACATCGAACATTTAGTAATTTTACCTCTTTATCCCCAATTTTCCATAAGTACCAGTGGTTCCAGCTTTCGGCTGTTAGATAAACTGTGGCAAGAAGACCCAAAACTTCAACGGATTGAATACAAGGTCATTCCCTCTTGGTACAAACAACCAAGCTACCTGCAAGCAATGGCAGAACTCATAGCTCAGGAACTCGCTCAATTTCCCAATCCCGACTCTGTTCGTATCTTCTTCAGCGCTCATGGTGTTCCCAAAAACTACGTTGAAGAAGCCGGCGACCCCTATCAGCAAGAAATTGAGGAATGTACTGCCTTAATCATGCAGACCCTCAATCGACCGAATGAACACACCTTAGCTTACCAAAGTCGCGTTGGTCCGGTAGAATGGCTCCAACCTTATACTGATGATGCGCTTGCAGAACTAGGGGCAACAGGTGTGAAAGATTTGGTCGTTGTACCTATCAGTTTTGTCTCAGAACACATTGAGACATTACAAGAAATTGATATTGAGTATCGGGAACTTGCAGAGGAATCAGGAATTGAAAACTTCCGTCGCGTACCGGCTCCTAATACTCATCCATTGTTTATTAGAGCTTTGGCAGATTTAGTTCTAGATGCACTCAAATCTCCCAGTCTGCCACTCTCACAAGTTAATCAGATGAAGAAAAAGGTGAGAATTTACCCACCAGAGCGTTGGGAATGGGGTATGACTACTAGCGCTGAAGTTTGGAATGGTCGTATCGCCATGCTTGGCTTTATTGCCTTAATTATCGAGTTAATTACTGGTCGCGGTCTGCTACATATGATAGGTATTTTGTGAAAGATAAAAGTAAAAGGTAAAAATTGCCTCTTTAGGTATGGAGCCGAGATATGTGTAAATTCCGGTAAGTTTGACTGAAAAGCCTTGCTCGGTATATGCTTTAGCAATTTTCATATTCTGGCTACCACACCGAAGAGCATATTCTCTGTGCTAGAAATCAATTTTTTGATTTATTACTGATGTAAAGCAAACGAACAAGAAATCGGGATAGATTGAGCCTAGATGTCTATGTATTTAGGTCTTATGCATTGTACAAAATAACTATCTTATGTATTAACGTAAATACGTTGTTTCAGGGGTTTGAATGTCACTTTTGATGCCATAATATCATTGAAAAATCTAGCTAGAAGCCATGAAAACTACAAGTTCTGGGCAATGGGGGTCTATGGGGGCTGTGAGGTGATTGGGTGAACACAAGAGGTAATACGTATTATTACCGTAGTTAACTATGTTAAACGTAGCTAAAGTATCAATAGATATCACTTAAAATATAATGTTGTGGGTTGTTATTTGAATGAAAATCAAAAGCCCTTTAGCGTTGGTTTTCTTTATTATTTTAATAATATTGGGGAAAATAAATGCGGACGTACAACGTCCAGCTAGAGAACAAGCAGACGAAAAAGCAAGGCAAGCTAAAGAACAAAAATTTGAGCCTTGTAAAAGCAAACTTCTAAAAATACCAGGAATTGAAAGCTATAGATTACGAGATGATAATACAATAATTGTATTATTAAACAGAAATTTTGTTTTAAACGCCGAACGTTTACCAGATGATGGTCCTAAAGCTTTTACATTGTTTGTAGAAAAAATTCAAGCCCCTTCTCAATGCTCAGAATATACTTTATACGTAACAATGAAATCAGCAACCAACATAACATATCCTCCTGAAAAACTATAAAAATATTGCACCATGTTCATAATTAGGTGCAAAATATACATTAAGGATGAAAATTTTCTAATTGTGGCTTTTGCCTTGTAATACTTCTATAGGGA
>JBPCQW010000198.1:0-21936 GCA_050997715.1 Hassallia sp. | reverse complement strand
TGCGTTTACGGAACAAGCAATTTTGCGAACGGACACTTGGTTTGTAAGCTGTTGTTCGCTTTGCCGACTGATTTTTGCTAACAGTTTTAAAAGGGTGCGGAAGGGCATTAACCACAGCCCTAGCCTGATGATTGCTAGTAAAATTAAGGTCATGATTAAAAGGTGGCGATCGCCGGCTCCCAACCGAAAAAAATTAAACAGTCGTATTATTTTTGACATTGATTAGTCCCGCAGCCAGAAGGTCTTCAAGCAATGCTTTCAGGTCGCGATCGCACTGTTGAGGTTCTACTTCATACTCTTGCAGAAGGATCTGCTTAATATCTCTCACAGGTTTTGGTTCCTGAATCAAAGTCCAAATCAGCGCTCCTACCTCATTCAATCCGTGATAAACTCCAGTCTTTAGATTGAGAATAACTGCCTCCCCACCAAGATCCGAAGAAATTTGTTCTTGATTTGCCTCTACTATCGAAGACTCTGAGATTTTCTGGTCTAGTTGTTTTAAGTTCATATCCTCTAAATTTCCTTTGACTATTTGATTAATGATGTATTTACTTTTTGTATAAATCACTTATCTTATACTTACGTATACATCCGGAAAATTTGACCAAATATCGAATATATTTTCCATCCTTAGGTAAATACTTGTAAGCGAATTCACGACTTGTGGAGTATCGTCATACACAAGCTATGCATACTTGGAAGCAGAAGTTATTCGACAAAATCACTACCTTTAACATCTCAAAATAAATTGAAAAAATTGTCACAAAGCCTTTAAGATCAGTGATCGCATCAGTTAGATCGCAGTAATTAGCCCTGGTATAAAATCTTGAGAAGGTTTGCTTGGCTACAATTCAAATAAGGGTAGATTTAACTAAAACAAGCAGCCTCGTATAGATATTTGGTAAATACTTACGTACCATCTCTTATGGAAGTATACATACGTATGCTATCTTTGGATCCAAGGTTCATGAAAAAAACATGACCATGTTAAGGGAGTGTAAAGAAAAACAATTTATTATTGTTGGAAACCAACCCACCATTCCAACTGGGGATAGCCACCAATTGATTGACCAATAAGCCATGACTATTCTTTGAGTATTATCAACAACGTCTTTGCGATCGCGAAGATAACTTTTACAAAGCCGATATTCAAAGATTTTCTTTCTTGGTGGTTACAACTGACAATCAACTCATGCTGTTGGTGAAAGTTCCCTGTTGTGAATTTTACGCTCGTGCGATCGCTTATAGTTGCCCCAATTTGGGAGCTTATAACTAAACACCCATCCGATAAAAAATATATATATTAAATAAGTTAAGCTTATGCTGACTGCAAGCTGCTATAGTATCTTACTAAGTGGGGACATATTGCTTAATGATGTCAGGAATGAGATTCAACTTACAACTCAGGTTGCTCAAAAATTGCTTCATTGAGTAAAGCAATCCACATATCTGCCGGCTCAGAGTAGTAATCAATTTCTTCAACTTGATACCGACAGGAGTCAGAGCCGTTTTTTAAAATAATATAATCATCACGCTTGATACCTTTGCCCTGCCCTGTCATATAACCTTTTTTCAAGTCATTTACAGATTCAAATACATAGTCACGTCCACTGACGTATCGGGTATAATCGTAAGTTTTATTCGGTTGCTGTTTGGGTTTATTTAATAAAAAGCTAAACAGCGATAAAAAAATAACCCTAAAGTTGATGCTTGACCTGGTAGAAGACATAAGGAAATTAAAAATAATAATTTGCAAACAGATAAGCACTTTCTTTTAGCCTGATAATTAGCTCTCGTTCAATTTGGGTTATTTATAACAATTATGGATAGTTATAACCTAAATGTATTATTATTTTAATCGAGTATTCCTATTTGACAAGGTTTAAATACCTAAAATACTAGGGCAAACAACTTTAAGATACAAGACAATTTAGCGCAATATCTTGAATAAGTCGGCAGGCAAAAAGAAAGCCCTTCAATTGTAACTATAGGACTCCTCCGCAGATTTTTGAAATACACGTAGGGTCCGGCTTAAAGGGGTGTGGATGTTCCTCCCCCTTTATTGTCGTTGTGTTAGGATGAAGTCCGTAATGCACCAAGAGCAAAGGCAATGGTGCGTTAGGCTACGGTAGCGCACCCTACAAGACTACTGATTTATAAACGTCATTAGACAAACATCGTAAAAATTAATTATGCGTTACCCAAAAGCCTTTGTAGAGACGCGATAATCGCGTCTTAGGCTCATTTGCCCTCCTATGTCTAAAGGTAAATACTTCAGTTTTGCCACCTGATCTCGTACCCTTGCTGGGAAGTATTTCCTAAATCTGATTTTAAAACACTTGACATTACACTATAGGTGACTGCTATACTAGTTGAAGTTAAATCTTTGGGGCGTAGCCAAGTGGTAAGGCAGCGGGTTTTGGTCCCGCCATTCCTAGGTTCGAATCCTAGCGCCCCAGTTTGTATAAGAAGTCGTTATATTAGATGCTCTTTTATTTTTTATTTAAATTATAAGTAAGGCGAAGATTAATCAGAGCTTGAGGGTTAGGTGTGGCGATCGCCTAATATAATTGATACTCATTTGAGATTGATAGCTTCATGTGGGTGAGGTTTGTTTACAAGATGCTAAGTATATTTTTCACCAAGCAGTAGCACTAATACTAGTTACAGTTTGCTCAAGCGGTGATCGCATTAAACAAAGTATTAATCGAAATCAGTGGTAAATTGTACAAAAAAATTACTCGTAGAGATAAAATCAAGATACTTTAGTATTTAATTTTACTAAGTGATACTGAAATAACTCAACTAAAATCTTTGTCCTTTTTGTTTTATCCGGAAAAGTTTAAAGTTAATTAGTAACATTAAACAAATTAGTTCAACTTGCAACACTTGGATTTAAATACCAAGCATGTTTAGCTTGATTGGAACATAATTAGCCAACATTTCACAGGAATATGAGAGGATAAAAAATATCCATACCTTTGACTAGCGATGTATAATCATGAACCAACCAATTTATCCTGCGTAATGTTACTGTAGTTGTAGTGCATCGCTCCAAAAAAGATCGGATCGTAAATACTGTCTTGCAGGGTAAGGGGTCTATCAGGTTGGTATGAAGCAATACTCAAGTTCGGCTTGAGATTCTTTTGGCTATGAGATTAGTCAGTTTATTCAGTAATTAACCAGGGTGTGCCGAAAGGTAGGGCAGCGTAGGAGAAGTGAAACTCCGGGTGTCAAATTTTAATCAACACATAAACTTGCGTAATTACTGTTAGTAATTTAATTTACTATTGCCATGCTGAAGTCAGAAAAATATCCTCACCCTTTGTCACAAGCGAATACAGCTCAGTTAAATGATGTTGAAGAAGGTGGATTGAACCTGGGTCAAGTTGGATCTGCTCTACGTCGCAGAGCATTGTTAATTGCTGGTTTAACTGGCATAGTGGCAACCGCAGCGGTGTTGAAGGCAGAACAAGATCCCCCAGCCTATCAAGGCGAGTTTGAGATTTTAACTAAGCCTTTAAGTGGCGAAAATAAGGCTCTAGCCGATGTTCCTCAAACTTTGGGTTCCCAACGGGGGATAGCAAATGCGGAGTCAACAAAAACCACAATTACAGTTTTAAAAAGTCGTAAAGTCCTAGCTCCGGTTGTCGAAGAGCTTCAGGCTAAATATCCAAAGCTGACTTACCAGGTACTTGCTGGGAACTTAACTATTGAACCCGAGCAGGAAAATATTTTACAAGTCCAATATTTAGATGCAGATCAAAAGCAAGTTATCGAAATTTCCCAAGCACTTGCTAAAACTTTTTTGCAGTATAGTTTGGCAGAGCGTCAAGCAGACGTAGCTCAGGCAATTAAGTTTGTTAAGCAAGAAAAACTGCCCATAGAGCAACGGGTTATATCATGGCAAAACGAACTGGGAAACCTGCGACTGGAAAATAACTTAATTGACCCAACCCAGAAAGCTGGAGAGGTATCTAGTCATATTGCGACTTTGACGCAACAGCAACTCGATAATCGGGTGCAGCTAGCACAAATGGTAGCTAACTATCAGAATTTGCAAACAGAGTTAGCGCAACAACCGGGTGAGAGGGCTGGTAATTTAGTGCTGAGTGAAAATCCTCGCTACCAAAAGATACTCGATCAGATCCAGGAAGTGGATATTGAGATTAAAAAACAGTCAGCAAAATTTACGGATTCAAACCCTACCATAGGGACTTTACAGGATAGGAAAGACAACTTGCTCCCATTGCTTTTAGCGGAAGAAGACCGGGTTCAGAGAGATTTTCAAAGCCGCATCCAGGAACTGCAAGCCAGAGATCGAGCATTGGATGGAAAAATAAATAATTTAAATAATTACGTCAAAAAGTTGGCAATTATTACCCGTAAATACGATAATATTCAGCGGGAATTACAAGTTGCCACTCAAGGTCTGACTCAATTTACAACCAAAGAACAAGCTTTGCAGCTCGATAAAGCCCAAAAGCAGCAACCTTGGCAGTTACTCGATCCTAAACTGACTAAAGTGACTGAACCTGATGCTGTCTCAGAAAGTGCTAAGAAAAACTTAGCATTGGGGGCGATGTTAGGCTTATTATTGGGTATAGGGGCAGCTTTAGTTGTAGATAAACTCAGCAATGTCTTTTATACTTCTAAGGAGCTTAAAGATGCTACTAGACTACCCTTGTTAGGTGTAGTTCCGTTAAGAAAAGAGATAGCCGCATTGGCGAAATCCGAAAATGTAGCTAAAGAAGTGCAACCAATAAGTACCATTTCCTTTTTTGAAGTATTTCGCTCTCTCTACACAAATATTCTTCTTTTGGGTTCGGATACGCCAATTCGCTCTCTTGTAATCAGTTCGGCTGGACAGGGAGACGGTAAATCTACTGTTGCTATACAGTTAGCGCAGGCAGCAGCCGCAATGGGGCAACGAGTATTATTAGTAGATGCGAATCTACGTTGTCCGACTTTGCACAATCGAGTCGGACTGATGAATATTCAGGGATTGACCGATGTAATTTCCCAAGACTTAGAGTGGAGTAATGTAATTGAGCGATCGCATGACGAAGAAAATCTGTTTGTCATGAGTGCAGGTCCAATTCCACCAGACTCGGTAAGGTTACTCGCATCTCAAAAAATGCAAGATTTAATGAACGATCTGCAAGCCAGTTTCGATTTAGTTATCTATGACACCCCACCACTTCTGGGCTTTGCAGATGCTTATTTACTAGCGGCTAATACCAACGGTATGGTGCTAGTTGCTGGTTTGGGTAAACTGAAACGTACTGTACTCCAACAAGCATTAGAAGAGATTCAAGTTTCTGGCACTCCCATTTTAGGGTTGATCGCCAATAAATCTAAAGATTCCACACCATCGTCTTATAGCCACTATCAGCAGTATTACAGACAGAGCATGAGTGCTGAACGAGTTGGTGACGATGAAGATGACGACACCGCTAATTCTGCGTCAAGCTCTGCTTCAATGCCAGACAGAAAAGGACGTTAAAATGGAAAATAGGGCAATGGGAATAATTCTTTTTCAGTCCCTAGTCCCTAGTCCCTATTTTTCCGGCGATTTGAGAGCCTGATCGAGAACAAGCCTTGCTTGTTCTGCTTTAGTTCGGGCTTCTTGATAACGCATATTAGCTTGGGCAAAACTTTTGAGAACTTTAAAACCTTCCTTGAGACGGGTAATTTCTTCTTCAGTCACTGACTGATCGCTAAAGAGAACATCAACTGCTTTGCGAATTTCCAATGCTTCAGCACGGGAATCTTGAACTTTGAGCTTGAGTGTAGCAAGATTGCTCAAAACTTGGACTGCTTGTGTAATCGCATCTTCACCGCTGGCAGTGTCAATTGGTGTTTCTTTCACCTCAATTAATTGTTGAACACCAAACCCCTCTTCTAATTCAGTGGGTAAGTTGCCTGCTTCCATCAGTTCCATCAGCTGATCCATCGCTTTCTCACGAGCTTTAGCTGAATCTTTGCCGGGAACAGTGAGAATGATTTCTGGGCTTTGAGCAAGAGTGTACTGAACCATATCTAACCAAAAAAGTTGCTGGTTAACCAAGCCGAGGGAAATCATTTTAGCATGAAGTGAGTAACAACAAGTTAATTAAAAATTCCCAAAATAATTTTTAATTTTACTTAAAACAGCAAGATGCGTAGTTTAGTCTGAGTCAATGGCGATCGCCATCAGCTCTTGGGCATCACAAAAAATCAAGCGAGTCAATGGCGATCGCGCTCCTAATGATCGAGATACAAAGTATCTTTGCTACTGATTTTTAAAACACCCCCACTTGAGAGCGGTACTGCCTTGAGAGTGAGTGGTAGAAAAATGTAAACTAATTTGCTCAACTTGAGTTAGTCGCCCCGGAGATTTTACAAAGCAACAAAAATAAAACTTTATACTAAATAAAGGGAGAATAAATTTTCATAGGAGGGAAGAGCAATGGCTCCCAATCCCACCATTATGCAGGCTGTGGAACAATTGGGCTATCGTGTCACCGTTGGTGATGTGGCAACCCAGGCAGGATTGAATGTTGCGGAGGCGAATCAAGGATTATTAGCTTTTGCAACTGATGCGGGCGCACATTTGCAGGTAGCAGAAACAGGTGATATTGTTTACCTATTTCCAAAAAACTTTCGAGTTATTTTACGTAATAAATATTTGCAGTTGCGATTGCAGGAATGGTGGAAAAAAGTATGGGGCATTGTATTTTACCTAATTCGGATTTCCTTTGCAATTTTTTTAATTGCTTCCATCGCTCTGATTATGATCGCCATAATCATCATTATTACTGCGATCAACTCAGATCGTGACAGCAATAGTGGGGGAGGTAATTCTGGCAGCGGTTGGGGCTTTTTCTATTTTCCCGATTTATTCTGGTATTTTAGCCCAGATTATCGCACTCACTACCAAGAACGGCGACGAGCGAAAAGCGAGCTAAATTTCTTTGAAGCTGTTTTTTCATTTTTGTTTGGTGATGGCAATCCTAACACCAAATTAGATGAACGCCGCTGGCGAGAAATTGCAAGTGTAATTCGCAACAACCGTGGTGCAGTGGTAGCTGAACAAATTTCTCCCTATCTAGATAATATCGGTGAGAAATATCAACAAGAATACGAAGACTATATGTTGCCTGTTCTCACTCGCTTTAATGGGCAACCAGCGGTAAGTCCCCAAGGGCAGATTGTTTATTACTTCCCAGAGTTACAGGTGAGTGCTGCGAAAAAACGTCGTCAGTCAACGTCGGTGTATCTGGAGGAATTTTCTTTCAAGTTTAGTGCGGCAACTTCCGGACAAATTCTGCTCAGTACTGGGTTGGGTGGAGTAAATTTGGTTGGTGCTTTGGTGTTGGGAAGTTTGTTGCGAGGTGGTATTGTCGCTGCAAAACTGGGTGGACTTGTCGCTTTTGTCCAAGGAATTTACTGGTTGCTGTTGGCTTACGGAATCGGTTTCTTGGGGATACCGTTAGTGCGTTATTTTTGGATTCAATGGCGCAATAAGAAAATTGTCGCACGTAATCGCGATCGCATTGAGCGTGCCAGACTATTGGCAAGCGAGAAAGATGCTTCTTTGCAAAATAAAATTGACTATGCTCATCAGTTTGCGGCTGAAAAAGTCATTGGACATGAAGATTTGGCATACACCACAGAAACTGACTTACTAGAACAAGCGGACGCTGAATGGCAACGGCGTCTTGAGCGGGGGAGTTCTTGAGAGGGGGAGATGGGGAGATGGGGAGATGGGGGGAAAGAAGAATCATTCTCCTTGTCTCCTTTAGGACTTACGCAAAAACTCTCTTGCTCCTTTTATTCCTTGGCGTTTTGGCGGTTCGATAAATCAAGGTTTTTGATGATTTTTGCGTAAGTCCTGTCCTTGTCCCCTTGTCTCCCCCACTCTTTTTGACTACTTCGCTCGAATTGGGGTTAGGGCTACACCTTGGTAATAATGCCCCAAAATTTGTAAATGGTTGGCTCCTCGCCGAGCTAAATTATACGCTCCCCACTGACTCATACCTAAAGCATGACCGTAGCCGAGTCCTTGGAGTACAAAACTACCACCTGTTCCTTTGCTGACCCGAAAGCGAGTACTTTTGAGCTTTAGTGCCGTACGCACTTCTTCGCCTTGTAGTACCTTCGTACCTTTGTCGCCGACAATTTTTAAGGTTTTAACGCTCCCGAAAGGGGAAAACGCCTCTGGAAGCATATCTTTGACATTGCCTATAGAAGGAATCATGGCGCTGATTTGTGCGCTTGAGAAAGTTTTCACCCAACTGCACTCGCTAATATTTTGGTCGAAGTCTTGAACTGCACGCAGGTAAGGCAGGGTGTTTCCCCAAACATCTTCAACGTTTTCGGTGTGTCCGCCAGAACAAGCGTGAAAAACTGAAAGAATAATTTGATTTTTGTAAGTTAGTACTTGCCCAGATGTGGCATCTACTGCTTTATAAGTGCCACCGGATTCACTAATTACGCCTTTGTAAATCTGCCAGCGATCAGGGCTATCGCCGACATCGTAAATAGGATTGCTGCGTTGTTTTTCGCGTTCGTAGAGGGCATAGGTACGGGCGGCGATCGCCTGTGCTTGTAGGGCTTCTTGGGGCCAGTTTGCATCCACTTCGCCACCGATGACGCTGTAGAGATATTCTTCGATATCAACCCAATTAACGGCGGTTAAACCTTTGTCTGTGGGGACAACAAGAGTTCTGCCTCGATACCAGCGATCGCCTATATAAACGAATCCCTTACCTGTTGGCTCAATCCAAAATAAACCAGATCGCCATCTATCCAAAGCAACTCCCCCAGGAATCGCTTGAGCATAATAGGAACTCATCTGGGGTAATTGTCCGAGAGTGCGACCAGAACCATCTTTAACGATCGCAGTTGTGGAACTACCGACCTTTACTTGATTAACACCTCTTTCAATTGCCACACGCAAAATTACAGATGCTTGAGCTGGTGCAACCAAAACAATCCAAAAAAGAATGCCTATCCACCAATGGCGGACTTTAATCTGGGAAAATAAAGAGCCTAATAACAGTTGAAACTTCATGCTGATAACTTATTCACACTTGTATACGTTTGCAGTTATGGTTTACAGTAATTTCCCGGACATTGCATCGCCACCTCACTAAATATAGATGAACTACCTTGGACTATCAAGTTTCTTTGGGCGCGGTTTTTGGTGTGGACATTGCTCATAAGGTAATAGCCGCTACAGTTTTAACAGTATCTAGCTCAAGAGCGTCTATAGCTCTTATAGCGGTATGCATTTTGCTTAAGCGCTAAGTCGGTATCACAGATAAGCATAAATAAATTTGCCACAGCAAAATATCAAAAGCCTCTATTTATAGGCTTTTGAATTAGGAGTTACGCACTCAATCGCGAGATGACTATCTTTGCAACCCTCGCGATCGCACTTCATAAGATAGTGGTAATAGGGGTTTGACTGTTTTCGGAGATGTCTATTGTGAATACCATCAAGATCCGAAAGATTTTGGAGCGCCGATCATAGTGATCGCGGCATAAACAAGTCTAAACTTTTGCTGTATTCGCTTCATTAGCGATCGTGCCAACTACATTCAACTTACCCAAAATCTCTGTAGCTTGAATCAATTCAGTTCTAGTCACTTGACCCATTTTTCCCACCAAGACAATTTGATGACAGTAGGTTGCCAAAATCCTGGCATCAACTGTGCCCAAAATTGCTGGGGCATCTATCAACACTAAATCATAGGTTTGCTCAAAGACCTCAATTAGTTCTTTCATCCGCCGAGAACTCAGTAATTTAACCGTATCGTCTGGTGTCGGTCCTGCTGTCAAAACATCGATCGCGGGGTGAATTGGCTGGATATAATCGGGAACGGGTGTATTTGTCTCATCGACTAACAACAGAGATAATCCCCAGTCGTTAGAAAGCTCCAAAATGTTGTGTAGGTGAGGCTGCCGCATGTTAGCATCAATCAGCAAAACTCGCCGATGCATTCTTGCCGCACTCACCGCTAGCCCCTGCGCTATCGTTGTCTTACCTTCTTTGGGTAGTGCTGAAGTCACCATCAGTGATTTGAAGGCGTAAGGATTTGATATTTGAATGTTTTGGTAGATCATATCCAGGTTTTCGTGACTGGGCAACCGAGTGTAAACACTAAGTTGTTTGTCACGATACCTGGGAGTTAAGCTGCCCTTTTGATGGAAAAACAGCGTTGAAAGCCGCTTTTTTTTCTCCAGTAGAGATAATTTCGGGACTCTGCCGAGTAAACGTAGATTTGTTAATTTTTGTAACTCTTGGGAAGAATAAATTGCATCTTTAGACATCTCCCAAATCAGAGCGATCGCAATCCCTAAAATCGGTCCGATTACCGCTCCCCCAGCTAAACGTAATGTTTTGCCGCTACCCATATAAGTTCCTGGTTGGGGTTCTTCCAAGACTTGCCAATCAAATCCTCCTTGAGCAATTTGCATTCCTAAAGATTGTTGCGCTTGCAGAAGTTGTTCAAGTGTTTTGCGATTAGTTTCGACTTCTGGCAACAGACGGTTGTACTCTGCAATTAAGGTGGGGTATCTGCTTAACTCTGAGCGAAGTTGCTGTTCTGACTTAGCTAAACTTTGTTCATTGGCAACTAATCCAAGGGAAGTTGTTTGCACCTCTATTAATTCTTCCAGCAACTTGAGGTCAACTTCTCCCATTTGCCCTTGTGTCAGAAGTAATTTTCCGCTTTGCGGGTTTTCGGGTGCTTTGTCTCCGAGCGATCGCCCAATTTCTTGCCGTAATAATGATAGTTGATTCGAGCGTTGCTGCGTCAGTTTGGCGATCGCTGGGGAGGTATCTGTATAGCGCAATCGTTCTTGACCCAAAGCCAATTCTGTTTTTTGAATCTCGTTTAACAGCGTTTGATAGCGAGTTGATTGACTCAAACGTGAGGAAATAAGCCCGTTTTGCGGTGAGGCTGCTATCTTTCGCTGCAAGTTATTGTAGCGAGCGCGCACGTCTTGAAGCTGGGCACGAGTGCTTTGGAGTTGCTTTTGCGCGCCGGCTAGAGAATCGAGGATAATTTTACTTTGTGCTTCGGGATCGAGTAAGTTATTTTTTTGCCGAAACTGTTCTAAATTCTTCTCAGATTTAATCACCTCTTGTTTAATTTTAGGTAGGCGATCGTTAACAAAAGAAAGTCCTTTATTCAAACGTTGCTTTTGTTGCTCTATGTTGTAATCTTGATATACCTTTTTTAATGCTTGCAGTATTTTTTCGGCTTTAATTGGATCTTCGTCTTTGAAGGTTATTTCAAATACTTGACTGGGAACTTTATTAACTCCTGTCCCTGCTTCTAATTGAGCCACAACTAAAGAACCTGGTTTAGCTTGTTTACTTTTTTTACCTAAAATATCTTCTACTTGAATATCTGGATACTCAGGACGTAGTAAATCTACAGCTTTTTGTATTAGCTTAGTACTCAGCATTAACCTTAACTGAGCAGTGTAATCAACTACTTTAAAATTTTGGTCGGTAAATTGGCTATCTGTATTTCCTTGAATATTTCTAGATTGTAAGCCCTCATACAAATTAGAACTTACCAATAACTGCATAGAGCTTTGGTATTTCGGTTTGGCTATTATTGCTAAAAAAATAGCAACGGACATAACTGCACAAGAAACACCGAAAATGATAAAGCGCCGACGAAACAAAATTGTCGACAGTTGTCTGATGCCAACCGCGCTTTGTGGAGAAGTAGTAATTAATTGCCCCTGATTCAGACCAGTATTAGCCACTATTAAAGTCCTCTAATATCGACAAATGTTGAGCAACAAAACTTTTGGAATATTAATCTTACTAAATTGATGACGCTACAACACGCGTTTATGATTCCTGGAAAAAAAGTATGTTGTATGTAAATTAATTAATGAGAGTGTTCATTTTTACTTTTGTTAGATACTTTGATATAAAAATAACGTAGTAAGCGGCTCCAACCCTTAAAATTCTTGATCTGAGGAATAAACCGCCTTAGCTGATAAGTCATTGATTTAAGAATTTCTCTGTTAATCAAAATCGGCTGCCATACATGCTGTATAAAACTTTAAGTGGTAAAAATTTTATCATTCAGTATGACAACCTTTTTTATATTCATGCTAATTTTAACAATTACAATGACTCATACTCTTGCCATTTTGGCAGATAAACTTGGCAAACTATTTCGTCTAGGTAGAAAATTATCTTAAAGATACAAATGAATGAAAACTTTTTTGCCTTACTTCTTAGTCTTGACATCAAACTGAGTTCGCTGTGTAAATTGGTCCGCTTGTGCATTGCGAACTATAAATGGCTGTTTTAAGAGAAATTCTATTGCTTGGGTCGGCTGATTACCAAACATGGCTGTCAGCGTCTTTTGTATTGAGAGCTTCTGCACCAAACCAAATGTTAGAAACACTCGTTAAGTAGTCAGACAGAATAGTTAACCCATTTTGAATCTAAAGCGATTGCGGAACTACTGCTGGTGCAATTCTGCCGTTGTAACTGCGTCTTGAGTCGGATCTGGGGCAAAGTTTAGTCTGCGATCGCACTGTAGATTTATTCACTTCTTGTGAAGCGATTTTGAAGAATCAGTGATCTCCCTTAACATCAACATTCACAGTTGCTACTATCTATGGGCACTGAGGGGGCGACGATATAGCGTGAAATACTTGATTGGTAAAGAGTGTAGCAATCTGTGTTAGAAAAAGATAGGTCTAAATTGTCAATAAGACCGATCTGTTGAAAATATTACCAGTATTCTACCAAAAGCATCTAAAAAGTCAACTAAACGTAGCTGAATTTATATTCTTAAAGATTTTGTTGATTCTTCTACAGTCAATCAAAAAAGTAAGTTTAGAAAAGTTAGCGAATGCTTTGCCGATTGGAATTAAATTTGAAAGTCGAAGAAAAAGAATACAAAGATTTTTATCATTACCAAATCTAACAATTGAAAAAGTTTGGTTTCCAATCGTTAAGGAATTATTAGAAACATACTTTAGCGATGAAAAAATAATTTATCTAGCAATTGACAGAACAAATTGGAGTTGCATAAATTTATTTATGGCTAGCATAATTTGGGACAAAAGAGCGTTTCCAATATATTTTGAATTATTGCCGAAATTAGGTAATAGTAACATATCTGAACAACAAAATTTACTCCTAAAGGTAATACCACTTTTTAAAAACTATAAAGTATGTGTCTTAGGAGACCGAGAATTTTGCTCTGTAAAACTGGCAAAGTACCTCCAAAGCATGGATGTATATTTTTGCTTGCGTTTAAAAAAGAACGAATTTGTTGAATATCAAAAAAACATTTGGATTGAGCTAAATAATCTTGGATTAGCACCTGGAGTTTCTTTTTTTATCAAGTTAAAGTGACGAAGACTCGTGGTTTTATGAGTTTTAATGTCGCTTGTAAGTGGAAACGTAAAATAGATGGAGTAGCACCGAAAGAAGCGTGGTTTATCTTAACAAAGTTTGAGGATTTAGAATTGGCTATTTCAGCTTATAAACAGAGATTTGATATCGAGGAAATGTTTAGAGATTTCAAGAAAGGTGGCTATAATTTAGGAAGATACGAATGTTGAGGGTAAACGCTTCATTTCCATAGTTTTATTGATAGCGATCGCAAGAGCGCTGACGTTGACCACCAGATAAACGCACTCCGCGATCGCCTAATTGAGTCGCAAATCATTGAGGCATGTCTAAAATAAATTCTAAAGCATTGGCAAGTCTTGAGAAAATTGCTGCGGATTACGATACCCCAATCCTCTCCTTAACAAGGAAAGGATGCCACAGAAAGGGTGAGGTCTTTAGTTTTTTATAAGTGTTCATCCGGACATGATATAACAAGTAATGGGTAATGGAAAGAATCTCTAATTCCCAATGCCCAATGCCCATTGCCCAAATTCAAACTCCTCCCTTAATTAACTGCACTTCCCGGCGTCTGGGTACATCATAGGTGAAAAAATCATAAGCCATATCTGTCTTCGGAAAAATAGCACGGGCTTCGTGAAGTAAATCCTTTAACTCCACAGAATTTCCCGGAGCGTAGCGGGGACTAAAATGAGTCATAATCAGCCGATGTGCCCCTGCACCTAAAGCTGTTTGCGCTGCCATTGTGGTTGTCGAGTGCAACCGTTGAAAAGCCATATCTGCGTCTTGATGGGCAAAAGTCGCTTCATGAATTAACACATCTGTATCCTGTGCCAATTCCACCGCACCGTCGCAAAAAACTGTGTCTGTACAATAAGCAATTTTGCGTCCAATTTCTGTCGGTCCACACAATTGAGTACCGTCAATAACTCGTCCATCGCTCAGAGTAACAGTTTCACCACGCTTGAGTTGACCGTAAATTCGACCGGGAGGAATTTGCAATGCTTTCGCTTTTTCGATGTCAAAGCGTCCGGAACGGTCTTTTTCGACTACACGGTAGCCAAAAGCGGTGATGCGGTGTTCCAAGGGACCGCAACTAACGGTGAACTCATTGTCTTCGTAAATTATCCCCGGACGGACGACGTGAACCTTTAAGGGGTAGGAAAAGTGAGTGTGAGAGTAACGTGAGGCAGCTTGCAAATATTCATTCAATCCCGGTGGACCATAAATATCAATTCGGTCTACATTGCCAGCTAAACCGCAAGTAGCCAGAAGACCCATTAAACCAAAAATGTGGTCGCCGTGCATGTGAGTGATAAAAATTCGGGAGAGTTGGCTGATTTTTAGTTCACTCCGTATAATTTGATGCTGAGTACCTTCGCCACAATCAAATAACCACATCTCTGCCCTTTGTGGTAATCTCAGAGCAACGCTAGAAACATTGCGCGATCGCGTCGGTACACCAGAACTCGTCCCTAAAAATGTTATCTGCACTACGTTATGCCTGCCTTCCTATTACTGAACTTGGTTGGCGCTACATATTCTATAGTGGCACGTTTAACTCAAATATGTTAATTGTGACTGGCATAATCATACAGGCGATCGCGCCGATCTAGGGACTGGGGACTGGGAAAAAGAAGTCAGGAATGAGCGCAAAAACTCTGTTAAACTCCTATTCCTTGACGATTCGTTATTCGGTCAAAAGTTGTTTGTCCCACAACATGCGGCGCCGCAATTTGCAAACTCATTTCCTCACACCTCACGGTTAAAAAAGGCTGACCTAAATTTATCCCCGCAAAAGGACTTTCACCTGGGACTTCTAACTTAGAACCAATCAAACCCAAGCGAGACTCAAATTCAGCGTCAAACATCAACAAATCATTACCCATCGTACTAAAAGCAGAACCGCCTAACCACTGTCGCCAAGCCAAACTTTGTTGGTTATAATCCAGACTACATAAAATATTGTTACCCTGACGAACAGTGACACGCTTATTATCTTCCCAGGTAAACTCAGCCATTTCCTTAGGTAGTCCCCAAATTTCTCGACCACCAGCCACAGAATCAGGATTATCTACATAAATATGCGAAACCCAACCACCGAATTTAGCTTGATAACTAACTATTGCCGGCGCAACAATTAACTCACTATATTCCAACACCGAACCCGACCCATAATAAGATAAATACACCACATTCAAAGTTTTCCCAGGCAATACAGAGATAATATTTAACTCAGAAGGTATTAGGTGGCGCACTTTGTCAACATCGACTAAATGCACAGTTGAAATAGCGTAGCCTTTCAGCGTCCAAGGTGCTTGTGGATATCCCACTTTTTATCTCCTTACTCAGCGATGAATCGTAGTGAGCGGTTTACCGCTCAAATTCCTTGGTATGAGCGCTTTACCACTCATTACGAATTACTTCTAACCATGAATTAACTAACAAATAAAAATAACCACCCAAGGATAGACCTTGGATGGTTTCGTCACGACCTATTAGCCATTAGCTAGAGCGCAACTTACTTAGATTCAGTGAAATCAGCATCAATCACATCATCACCGCTACCGCTACCAGAAGAGGTAGAACCGCCATCTTGAGGTTCAGCACCTCCAGTGGCAGCACCGTCACCACCTTGTTGATAAAGGTTGCTACCAACAGCAAATAGCGCTTGTTGTAATTCTGGCATCAGCTTCTTGATTTGCTCGTCGTCTTCCTTAGAAATAGCCTCTCGCAAATCTTTCACCAAACCTTCAACTTTGGTTTTGTCAGCTTCGGGAACTTTATCGCCTAACTCTTGCAACTGCTTCTCAGCTTGGTATGACAACGAGTCAGCTTGGTTCTTACGTTCAATTTTCTCACGACGCTCTTTGTCAGTAGAAGCGTTTTGTTCAGCTTCTCTGACCATCCGCTCGACATCGGTTTTATCGAGGGTAGAAGCGCCTGTAATACTGATGGACTGCTCCTTACCGGTGCCTTTGTCTTTGGCGGTAACGTTGAGAATACCGTTAGCGTCAATGTCAAAGATAACTTCAATTTGGGGTACACCGCGAGGTGCTGGGGGAATACCATCAAGTCGGAAGGTTCCCAAACTCTTGTTATCGTTGGACATCTCGCGTTCGCCTTGGAGAACGTGAATTTCCACGTTGCTTTGACCATCCACGGCAGTCGAGAAAACTTCCGATTTCTTGGTAGGAATGGTGGTGTTGCGAGGAATAATCTTGGTCATCACACCGCCTAAGGTTTCTACACCCAAGGACAAAGGTGATACATCTAACAATAGAATGCCCGTGACATCACCAGCAAGCACACCCGCTTGAATAGCAGCACCAACGGCTACAACTTCATCGGGGTTAACGGTTTGGTTAGGGTCTTTACCCAAAACAGTTTTCACCACCTGTTGCACGGCGGGAATGCGGGTAGAACCACCAACTAAGACGACTTCATCAATATCGGTTTTGCTTAATTTAGCATCACGCAGCGCATTTTCAACAGGAATGCGGCAGCGATCGATTAAGTCGGAACACAGTTCTTCAAACTTACCGCGAGTCAACGTCATATCCAGGTGCTTTGGACCATCCTGGGTAGCGGTGATAAATGGCAAGTTGATTTCTGCTTGGCTGACGCTAGAAAGTTCAATTTTTGCTTTTTCTGCGGCTTCTGTCAAACGTTGTAAAGCTTGTCTGTCTTTACGGAGTTCGACACCTTCATCTTTTTTGAACTGATCGGCTAAATAGTCAACGATTTTTTTATCGAAGTCGTCACCACCAAGGTGAGTATCACCTGATGTCGCTAGTACTTCAAATACACCGTCACCAACTTCGAGGACAGACACGTCAAAAGTACCACCACCAAGGTCAAATACTAAGATGGTTTCGTTACTCTTTTTGTCAAATCCGTATGCTAGTGAAGCTGCGGTAGGTTCGTTGATAATCCGCAGAACTTCGATCCCCGCAATTTTACCAGCATCTTTGGTGGCTTGGCGTTGCGAGTCGTTGAAGTAAGCGGGAACAGTAATTACAGCTTGGGTGACAGTTTCACCAAGATATTTACTAGCGTCTTCAACTAATTTGCGAAGAACTTGTGCAGAAATTTCTTCTGGTGCAAATGCTTTGTTAAGTCCTGGAGATTCTATCTTGACGTTGCCGCTGCTGCTGACGACTTTGTAAGAAACTTCAGTAGTTTCTTTGGTTACTTCGTCGTAACGGCGTCCGATGAAGCGTTTCACCGAGTAAAAGGTGTTTTCCGGGTTCATCACCGCTTGACGCTTGGCGATTTGTCCAACCAAGCGATCGCCATTTTTCGCAAATGCTACCACACTAGGCGTTGTCCGAAATCCTTCTGCGTTGGCAATAACTGTGGGCTTACCACCTTCCATCACTGCGACGCAGGAGTTTGTCGTACCTAAGTCAATTCCTACTACTTTTGCCATTTTATGTGCTGGCTCCGTATAACTACAAACGAATGAAAATGAATGGGAGAATTAGGACTAAATTTTGAACCAACTGGGTTAAGAAGCAGCTAGTTCAGCATGAATACCTTTTTTGGCAATCCTTGGGGGTTTTAATCCCAGGCTATGCTGATATATATACTGAGCCTGTGTAGGCAGTCTATGAAGGAGGGTTTCCCGAACCTTGTTTGGGACGGTTGCTTCAAAGCTGGTCTAATCGGCTCATTGATTTATTTGCTTCCACTTCGTCTAATGTATGAGAATAAGTACTTTCAGTAATTAGGGTGAACCGTAACTATATAGTGGTGTTTGCCGTCTTTAAGTCTCGTTAGGGTTGATTTTTACTGGTTATTTGGAAGAAACACATATTGTCACGCTGTTTTTGTCCTAGATAAGCTAGGTACAGATGCTTGCTTACTTAAAACAGTCTAATTAATTTTAATAAGTAATATAAAATTCAATTTAACTAAGTATTATTTGGTATTTTATTGGCATCTAATAAGCCGCGCTACACCTCACACCTCGCTACAATCGCACTCCATGCTAGACTTAGAGTCTAGAGCGCAGCGCAATCCAATGACATTCCGAATCGTTTACCCCCACATTGAGAAACAAGAAGGTCAATCGGCTCGATTGCAAAGATTGCCACGTATTCGGGTAGCTCAGATTGTAATGGATTATTTGGCATATGGTTGGTCGGTTGAAGAAATTTGCCGTCAGCATCCATATCTACGATTCTCTGAGGCTTACGCAGCGATGGGCTATTACTTTGATTATCAGCAAGAAATAGATACTGAAATTCGTAGTGAGTGGGAACAAGCGTTACAAGAAAAAGCTCAAGCTGTTACCTCACCATTTGTTGTGCGGATGCGTACAAAAGGGCTTCTGTAATTGGCAGTTCGGTTATATATGGATGTCCATGTGCCACAAGCCATCACCGAACAGCTTCGTCGGCGTGGTATAGATGTACTCACTGCCATTGAAGATGGCTCAGAGGAGTTACCCGACGATGAACTTTTAGAACGCGCTCGTTTACTTGAGCGAGTAATTTTCACTCAAGATATTCGTTTCAAAGCAATGGCAGAAGACTGGCAAAGTCAAGATAGAGAATTCGCAGGCTTGATTTTTGGACACCAGTTAGGAGGCACAATTGGACAGTATGTCAAAGACTTGGAACTAATTGCACAAGCCTCTAAGCTACAAGAATGGATGAATACAGTTGAATATTTACCCTTTTTAAAATAAGAATTGTTTATGCTATCTCCCGAACTCAAAGCTAGACTTTCGACACCTCTAAAAATTGGACCCCTTGAGGTGAAAAGCCGCGTTTTGCAGTCACCTTTGTCTGGGGTGACTGATTTGGTGTTTCGTCGTTTGGTGCGCCGTTATGCGCCAGAATCGATGATGTATACGGAGATGGTGAATGCTACGGGGTTGCACTATGTCAAGCAATTACCGAAAATTATGGAGGTTGACCCGAACGAACGCCCAATTAGCGTTCAACTATTTGATTGTCGTCCGGATTTTCTCGCAGAAGCGGCGATAAAGGCGGTACAAGAAGGCGCTGATACTGTTGATATCAACATGGGCTGCCCGGTAAATAAAATCACCAAAAATGGTGGTGGATCTTCGCTGTTGCGTCAACCGGATATAGCTGAGGCAATTGTCCGGGAAGTGGTGAAGGCAGTAAATGTACCTGTGACAGTGAAAACACGCATCGGCTGGAATGACCAGGAAATCACGATTCTCGATTTTGCTAAACGGATGGAGGACGCAGGAGCGCAAATGATTACGGTGCATGGACGCACCCGCGCTCAAGGTTATAATGGTAACGCTCGTTGGGAATGGATTGCGCGTGTTAAAGAGGTACTTTCTATACCCGTGATTGGTAATGGCGATATTTTCTCAGTTGAAGCTGCGGTACGTTGCTTAGAAGAAACCGGCGCTGATGGGGTAATGTGTTCACGGGGAACTTTGGGTTATCCGTTTTTAGTGGGAGAAGTCGATCACTTTCTGAAAACTGGGGAATTATTACCGACACCAACCCCAATTCAGCGGTTGGAATGTGCTAGGGAACATTTACAAGCGTTGTATGAATATAAAGGCGATCGCGGTGTGCGTCAGGCACGCAAGCATATGACATGGTATGCGAAAAACTTCGCCGGTGCTGCTGATTTACGCGGACAGTTGAGCGTGGTTAACAAAGTGCAGCATGGTCTAGATTTGATTGACCGCGCAATTGAACAACTCGCAAATGGCTATGAAGTCATCGAAGAAAATCAGCTAGCGATCGCACAGTAAATGATGGGATTTAGTGCGTGAAGCGAAGCTATCCCGTTCGCGTACCCAGAGTGAGCGCTTTGCCCTCAGCGTTCTCCGAATGACTAGGGAATTGGATTATATGGAATGTTATTCAGAATTTTCCTGGATATGATCAAGGGATATGCGGAAATTCTATAAGGCGGTGCATTGATGTTATCTGTTTGTGTTACATCATCTATAGAATTGTCTGTAGAGCGATCATTGCTAGGCTGTCAAAATTATCTTTGAATATGATGCGAGAGTTTCTAGAAGCATACAGTCAAGCCATCAATCTGGATGATAAACAATATGATCGCTACTTCCCACCAAGCGTTAAACGCTCGGACTTTCTTCTTTTTAACAAACAAGCTGTTTGTGAGTTCAAGGAATTTCAGAGTATAGAAATCAAAAGCAGAGTAGAGAAAACATCACGTAAAGGCAATATTTCAGAAAAAGATTTGAAATATGATTTATATAAAAGAATTGAAAGATGCTTGAGTGATGCGAATAAACAAATAAAAGACACTAAGAATATGCTCAAATGTTCAGACGCATTTGGACTAGTTATTTTAGAAAATGTGATGCCAAATGACTTATCTGTTTTGTCACTCATTGATGCAGCCAATAGAAAAATGCTCAGAGGTTTAGACAACGTAGATTGCGTCTTATGTTTGGACTTTGTTAATACATTTTCAAACTCGGAAGGTCAGCAAATTAGGTATGCACAAACTGTTTCACGAGATACTGAAAAAGCAAAAATGCTTTATGAGTTGTTGAATCAGCTAATGACAGACTTTTGTAATCAATTGGGTGTTCCGCTCCTTAAAGAATTTGAAATTGAGAGAGGTGAGCAAGTTTGGTTAACTGATGAGAATGGCAAGTACAAAACCTACAAAGCCAAGTTGGATTTTAAATTACCCGTGTCAGAAGTCAAAGATAACTGGAGGCAAAGATTAGCTCAATTTATAGATAAATGGTGGTGGGTCATTCCTCTACCAGCTATTCTTTACGACTGGTTTATACGTTGAGCTATGGAGTGTCGTTGCATTCTTAGTCACCAATAATCGTCGATAATTTCAGTAAATGGGGGACATCTCTAGCAGTAATTTGTCAAGAGCAGTTGCGGTATAATCAAATAAATAATTAGACCACTTTAGGTGGTTGGTGGGGACGTAGCCGTTGGTTGAAATTAACCAAAGTTAAACTTTGACAACCTTTAAGGTTTTGAAATCACTATTAGCACAACCGCTGATAAATCCACCCATATCCTGAATTTGTTGCAAATATTCTAATGCCGCTTTAGTAATAACTTCTCCCGGCATTAAAACGGGAATTCCTGGTGGGTAGGGACAGACAATTTCCGCACAAATCCGTTGCGTAGTTTCTTCCAAACGCAAGGTTTCTGTAGCAGCAAAAAAAGCCTCACGGGGCGATATACGCACGAAATTCTTCATATTAATAAAATCCTCCCACACAGGGTTGTACATTTTCAACTCCTCCCCGTCCTCGCTTGCGGGGAGGGGGTTAGGGGGTGGGGTAATCTTGGCAAGCATGGTGAAAGCTTGCACTAACTGCTCGATATCCTCTAGAGTGTTACCCAAGCTGATAATAAACGTGAGATGTTGCAGCGATGCAAATTCTGCTGTCACACCTAGTTCATCAAGAATTTCCTCAGCTTCAAACCCAGTTAAACCTAAGCCGGAAACAGTCACAGTTAAGCGAGTTTTGTCTAAAGCTACGAAGGAGGAGGGGGGGATTGGGAGACGGGGACAGGGGGGGAAGTGTAAAACTGATAATC
>JBPCQW010000392.1:0-18432 GCA_050997715.1 Hassallia sp. | reverse complement strand
AATAAAAGTAGTGTCAAGGAAACTTTAAATGTCAGCACAACTGTTACTGGTGGATGATGAACCGGGATTGCGTGAAGCCGTCAAGGATTATTTGCAAGAAAGCGGTTTCAGCGTTCAAGTTGCCAGTAACGCCCGTGAGGGATGGGACTTGATGCAACAAAGCATACCTGATTTAGTGATTTCCGATGTCATGATGCCTCAGGTAGATGGCTATCAGTTCTTAAAGCAACTGCGGGAAGACCCCCGCTTTAAAACCCTGCCGGTGGTCTTTTTAACGGCAAAAGGAATGACAACCGATCGCATTCAAGGTTATCAAGCTGGTGTTGATGCTTATCTACCTAAGCCTTTCGATCCGGATGAATTAGTCGCAATCATCGAAAACTTACTTATCCGTCGCACTGCCAAGCCTCATGCTACAGGTGAAGAGGGGGAAACGTTTGATATTGCCGAACTTGCGAATCAGATTGCCCAAATTAAAGCGCTGTTAACACAAAAAAGTGCGATCGCTCAATCTCCTGCACCTTTTGCTATCGACTTGACCCCCAGAGAACAAAGTGTTTTAAATTTGGTCGCTGAAGGGCTAATGAACAAAGAAATTGCCCGTCGCTTAGAAACCAGCGTTCGCAACGTGGAAAAGTACGTCAGTCGTTTGTTTAGTAAAACTGGCACGAACAGCCGTACTGAATTAGTTCGTTTTGCTTTAGAACACGGTCTTGCTAAGTAGTCATTAGTTATTTGTCATTAGTCATTAGTTTTGGACTTTAGACAAATGACAACTGACTATTGACTCTTATCTGGAGGGGCATCTTTGTTTGGTTGAGAACAAAAAATCGGTTAAATGCACCTAGTTTAATTTGCAATGTTTGCTATGTCAGTAAAAAGCTACGTAATGCTTAGACACAAAAGCACCTAACGTGATGTGTTCAACTCTACATAACCGATCTGTAACAACAACGGTTATTAATCGGTGTTGCTAGTAGTAATCTGATTTGAGCAATTAAGAGCGAAAAATACATCTTCAAAAACCGTAACTTCAACAACTTCAACTCTTCTGGGTATAAAAGCATAGTAGGCACCCAATTGTATCCGTAGCGCAATCTGTGTTAGGGCTACTGTAAACGCGATCGCGAACCTTAAAAGCCTAATTAAATCGGCTGACAAATAGAATGTAGTAAATCTTTGTTAGCCTGATGGTCGGTTTAAACAAGCGTAAATAGGCAAATGGTTAAACTTAAAAAATTCACCATTTTCTGCCCGATATACGATTTGCTACTACTGAAATAAAATAAACATTCTTAACACCTAACTATTGAATCGTCTCAGTATTTCGCAATCGCATCAGCTGACGACGCATTTGCGGTGAGGCTTTAAATTCAGAAACCTCCTGTGCCTTGACAGACGCGTGCAGGGTTTCTAGGAACTCGTCAGACCCTTCTGTTAAAGCTTCTAGCAGCACCTGCAACAGTTGCTCGCGATCGCTTAATATACTCTTCTCCTCAATCATTCGGAATTTGAGATGAATTTCGCACTCATAAACACTTACATCAATGTTATTTACCTGACATGGCAATGCTTTGGAGTTCATAGTGTTTAGGATTCCTTTACTTGGTGGTCATCATGGTTGGCAGCTAAATTTCCGGCAATAATTCTTTATATTTTTTTTGAATCCAAAGTGTTTGAATTAAGAATTTGTCTTCATCCATAACATTTGTATTCCATTGCACTCTCCTTTGGGTTGTTTCTAGCTAGACTTTCGGTGTCTAGATTTTGGTCTAACTGAGCCATCTGCGCTTTATGGTAAGCCATAACTATTATTCAGTTTTTAAGATTCCATACAATAAAGTTTCTGTAAGAAGTTGCGTGACCTTTTTAAAGGTTTTTACATCAACTTTATCTTTCGGTCAATAACAGTTCGACTTGTTACTAGAAAACTAGTGGTTACACTTACGGAAAAATCCTGTTTTTTTCCTATTTAATTAGAGTATGAGGCGGTTATAGCATAATTCAGTAAAATTACTAGATGTACCATTTTGTTATGAGAAATTAGATGAGGCATTTCTGAGAAAAATTATTGGAGATAAAATTTTTTTTCGGGATGACATAGACACCAATCTAATTATTCTGTGTTGAGTGCCTCATGGCATGACTAAAGCGGCTGAGGAACACCGAAAGCGGCATAAATCCTTTTAGCTTTGATTAGCTGACCGCTACGGCAAATTTGGGGTTCCCCAGACATGAATGAGGAATAAAATTTATTTTCCTCTTTATTAAGGTACATCTGTTCTTGATTTTCGGAGTCTGTTTTTCCTTAAGCTTTAAGTCTTGACTTTTGTTTGCTATCATGCATTAGTTTTCCTCAATAAATGCTAGAACAAAAATGATTTTTGCCCTTCGCGACGTTTATAGGCATGATTACCACCCAGAAAGGAAGTAAGGGTGCGCCTCAGATGATAATCCTAGAAGGCATTCTTTGAGAAGGAAGAGCGTTTACAATAATTTCAGTGTAATCAACCAAAATCTTACACCGTTTTATGGACAACCCGATGCTGCTCAAGTCAACAACCCGGCATATCCGCATTTTTGCTGGAGAAATTGACTCTCATGGCGAACTGGTTCCTAGCAATCAGGTCTTAACGTTAGATGTAGACCCAGACAACGAATTTAATTGGAACGAAGATGCGCTGCAAAAAATTTATCACAAGTTTGATGAATTGGTCGAAGGATCTAGTGGTGCAGACCTGACAGACTACAACTTGCGCCGCATAGGATCAGATTTGGAGCATTATATGCGATCGCTTCTACAAAAAGGCGAAATCAGCTACAATCTCACTGCCCGCGTCACTAACTACAGCATGGGTCTTCCCCAAGTCGCAACACCACAATAAGGAGGGAAAAGGGTAAAAGAATAAAGAACTTTCTTTTTCTTCCCTTTCCCCCTTCACCTTTGACCCTTTCCCCCTCTTCTTTCCCCGTTTTATCTAATGACTAAATTTTTGACAAGCAGGCTCATCTTTATGCCTGCTCTTATTTTGTCTTTGTTATTCAGCTTTCCGGCACTCGCTGCCGAACTGGTAGGACGTGCCGTTTTACCTGCCGATACTTTTGCTCCTGGTTCAACCACAGGTCAATTCAAGAAGACAAATCGCACCGTTCCTTTTATCAATGCACAACCCGTCCAGGGTTTTTCTGCTGTCATATCAGGACTAAAAGCCGACACTTATCTAGTAATTTCCGATAACGGTTTCGGTTCAAAAGCGAATTCACCTGACAACGTGCTGCGTATTTACGCACTAGAACCGGATTTTACTACGGGTCAAGTTTTCCCAGTTAATTTCCAAACTGGTGAAAGACTTAAAAGCTTTAACCGCGAAAGTTTTCTAGAACTAAATGATAAAAGAAATTTAGCTAACTTCCCCATAATCGCTTCACAGAAAGTTTATCCAGGTAGTAGCATTCCCGTCAGTGGCGAAATAGCTAGAAATCGCTTGCTGACAGGAGCCGATTTTGATACAGAATCCTTCCGCCGAGTCAGTGATGGCACTTATTGGGTGGGAGATGAGTTTGGTCCGTTTTTGCTACACGTAGGAAAAGATGGTGAATTGCTGGATTCTCCGATTCCTTTGCCGAACTTAAGAGCGATCGGGAAGTTAAATTTTGTTAAATCTCCAGATAATCCAGAATTCGCTAATTTACCTGACGATACTGCGCGAATTGCAGCCGCTAATCTTGGTGGTTCTAAGGGGTTTGAAGGCTTGGCGCTTAACGGCAGTGGCACAAAGCTTTACGCTATGCTAGAAGGGGCATTAAAGGATGAACAAGCGCGATCGCGCTTGTTAATTAATGAATTTGATTTAGCAACTAAACAGTACACAGGTAAAGTTTTTTCCTATAAGTTAGAAAACCCCAATTACGCAATCGGTGATTTAACTGCGATTAACGACAACGAATTTATTGTTATCGAGCGTGACAATAATCAAGGTGATCCTAATAATCCAGCTTTTAAAACACCGGCTCAATTTAAACGCCTTTATAAAATTAATATCACCAACCTAGATAAACAGGGTTTTGTCAAAAAAGAATTATTAGTAGATTTGCTGAAAATATCTGATCCAAAAGGTATTGGTGGGAACCTTACCAAAAACGGTATATTTACATTTCCTTTTGTGACAATCGAAAACGTTTTGCCTATAGATGCTAAAACATTGCTGGTGATTAATGATAACAATTATGCTGATACGATTGGTCGTTATCCAGCGCAAGCCGATAATACTGAATTTATCAAAATTAGGCTAGATAAACCCTTAAATTTAGTTAAAAGTCAATAAGATTAAGTTTAATTAACAAAATTAGAGAAAAAATACAGCTATTAAGTATTTGAAAAAAAATTATCTATACTTTTATTGTTATAAAATTGACTTGGCAATAGATACTGATAAACTACATTAACAACTTGATTGACATATGATTTCCAGAGATAATATTCGTGGGCAAAATCTCTTTTCTTACTTTCTCGCTTTGAGGACAAGCTTTTTATCTTCAACATAGTGTTTGTGATTACACTTTGATTGAATTTAATAGACCTATAAGCACTCATTCTTTTTTGCACCCGAAGTGAGAGAGCTTTTTTCCTTCCCCTTTCCCCTTTAACCTTTCCCCCTGTTCTTGATCTGCCTCTTGCTGATGAGATAATTGAAATTAAACGCAAACTGCATGTTCTGGTGGGGTTATGATTTGGTAACAGGTTTAAAGTTTAGCTGCTTTCGTAACGGAGAGTAACAGAGCAGAGAAGCTATGATCGGGCTATAAGATTCACCTAAGGAGCGTGTTAGTTGGGAAAATTGATAAAGTTGATAAATAAGTATTAGCACCTGCTGGCTGCCGCGCCCGGATTCCTATGATTCATTCATTGGATAAGTCAAGTTAAAACATAAGCGGTCTAGAGTGCCGCTGTCACTGCTGTTGTGTGGAAATTGCTAATCGCTGATCGGTGCGAAAATTATGGAAAATGACGCGGCAAGGCTGTATTGCCCAAATGAACTTTGTCAGACGCCCAACCCCTTAACTCACAAGTTTTGTCAGCAATGCCGCACACCCTTACCGAAGCGTTACCTCTGGGTGGTGGGAGATGGAGAAAGTGTGGGTAATGCCGGAGAAATATTAGCCGATCGCTATTTAGTCATCAGTCAATCAGTTCTTTTAGATACTAAACCCGCTTTTGCACATGAAGCTCCAGGGTTAGAAAATTTCCAGTCAATCAGACCTTATCTGCGGCTAATTCCCTACCGCTTACACGTTCCGCAGGTATATGGAGTGCTACAGCTAGCTGATAAGCAGCAAGCACGAGAAATATTACTTTTAGAAAAACCGCCGCTCTTCACCAATACCAGCACCAACCAAGTACAACTATACAACGATTTAACTATCGCTTGGAGTCATGCCACATCAATGCGCCAACTCAATTGGCTGTGGCAAATCGCTCAACTTTGGCAACCTCTGGTGAGTGAGGGTGTTGCCTCAAGCTTACTCGATCCTAATTTATTACGGGTAGAAGGTTCGTTAGTGCGTTTGTTGGAATTGCGTGTAGATTCAACAACACCAGAGTTACCTCAATTAGGTGAATTTTGGCAGCAGTTATGCAAAGAAGCAAAAAGTGCGATCGCTCCTTTGGTAAGTGAAATTTGTCGTTCTTTGATTCAAGGAGAAATAAACTCCTCTGAACATTTAATAGAAGTTTTAGATCAAGGACTGGCAGACGTAGGCAAAACACAAACACCTACAATTAACATTATCACCAAAACCGAAACAGGTCCTAGCCGCCAACGCAACGAAGATGCATGTTATCCTGCCGCAGGAACTCTTTTAAGCAAACCACCTAACTCCACAGCTTTAGCTATTGTCTGTGATGGGATCGGCGGACACGAAGGTGGTAATGTCGCATCAGATTTAGCGATCCAAACGATTCAGCAGCAAGTACTACATCTCACCAAAATACCGAACGACCACATAGTAGCCGCAAATCTGCTGACAGACTTAGAAAACGCAGCAGCAGTCGCCAATGATAAAATTAGTCAGCGCAACGACAGCGAAAATCGCCAAGGGCGTCAGCGCATGGGTACAACTCTGGTGATGGCGTTGCCTATTGCCCATGAAATGTATATTACCCACGTTGGTGATAGCCGCGCCTACTGGATTACACGCCACGGCTGTTATCAAGTTACCCTTGATGATGATGTCGCCTCGCGTGAAGTGCGGCTAGGCTATGCTATTTACCGTGAGGCTGTGCAGCAAAGTTCTTCTGGTTCTTTGGTGCAAGCTTTAGGAATGAGTCCCAGTATCTCGTTGCATCCTACAGCACAGCGGTTTATCCTGGACGAAGATTCGATTTTCCTGCTGTGTTCTGATGGTTTAAGCGACTTTGACCGAGTTGATGAATACTGGGAAACGGAAATCTTGCCGATTCTCACTGGTGAGACAGATGTTGTCAAAGTCGCTAATAGATTAGTCGAAATTGCTAACACCAAAAATGGACACGATAACGTTACCATAGCTTTAGTACATTGTCAAGTTAAATACTCGGAACCAAAGTCAAACTTAACAGCAGTTATTCCTGAACCTTCACCAATTAAAGCTTTCGATTCCGCGCCCACAATAATTCAAAGTGCTGCTGTCAGCAGTCCCAAGCAAAAAACGCAAGTAATTCCAGATCAGAAGCCAGCGACACGGTTAAAAGTGCCGTTACAGTTGGGAATTATCTTATTATTGGTTACGGGAGCCGGGTTATTCGGCTATTGGGTGACGCAATGGTGGCGATCGCAATCAACTATAGATATTGGCAGTTCTCCAACTCAGGTGGAACCTACAAATCCGAGTGGTGTCACTGTACCTAAACAACTATCGGTTGCTGATTTAGATGTTGGTTTTGAGCTTACCAGCGATAGAGAAATAACTCTGAGTAAAAATAAACCTGCCCTAAATTTAGCAGTCACAGCACCAGCAGGTAGTGTTTTGCAAGTTATCAAAAAACCAATTCCTCAACAAGAAGACTTTATAGTGCATCTGCGAGTCTGTTCAGTTGCTAACAAGGCTCAACTGAATAATAACACTGCACAAACAGTAAAAAAATCATCTAAGACTCAATCCTCCACCACCCCTTCTACTTTGGTGAAGAGAGGAGAAGACGGATCGATTAAATTTTCCCAACTTCAGCGCTTAAATCCCTCCGTCTTTGCACGGGGACAATCCGGTGAATGTCAAGCTGATAACGAAGCTGTAACTCCTTCTGTTAACCAACCTGTGGCTCCGTCTAAACCTGCACCCTCACCTGATGATGATGTTCTACCCAAAGGTGACATCAATTATTGAAGCACAACTAAGTAAAAGAATCGATAAGCTAAAAAAAACCTAAAATAATAAAGGCAAGAATCAGCAAGGCAGAAATTTTTGCCTTGTAACATGATTGTTGGAAATTATTTGATTAAACCTTTTAGTTTAATGAATCCATGCCATCCCTGAACCTGGCGATCGCGCGTCTCGTCAATACCGGCACCGACAACAACTTCGCCATTTGGGTGGTCAACGCACCCTATCCTAGTGGTCATGTTCTGCGTGATTGTGTATGGTCTCCACAGTTAACTCAAGCATGGATTGAGTGGCAAACATTTTTTGCTGGTGATAGTCGTTTGGATCTTCCTCCCGGATCGACACCTCCTCCTACTAATCCACTGACTATGGACTTGGTATCACCCCCCAATGGTCAGACCGCCGGTCCTTACACTAGTCGTCTGATGCAACACTTGGGAATAAGTCTCTGGCGCTGGGTATTTGATGGAGCTATTCTCGGTAGTCTAGAACGCAGTCAAGGCATGGCTATGGGTGAACAGACACCTTTGCGCTTGCGTCTGGAAATTCGCGACCCAGACCTCATCGCCCTACCTTGGGAAATTATGCAGCGGGAAGCTGGTCAACCCGCAATTTCCCTTAGTAAACAAGTGTTATTTAGTCGCACAACCACAGAAGTAGATCCTCTGCCGGATTTGCGAATAGATCCAGCTTTAAATATTCTGCTGGTTTTGGGATATGACAAGAAACTCCAGCTGGAAAAAGAAGCGACTATTCTGAAAAAAACTCTTTGCGATAGTCCTGTAGTCGGTAATCATTCTCAAGGATATGCGCCATGTACGGTGACTACACTTTTGCAACCAACTCGACAAGAGTTGATTCAAGAGCTAGAAAGCAGAGAATATAATGTTTTATTTTATGCCGGTCACGGTCTGCCCGCACCAGATGGAGGTTTACTATTTTTGCAACCGGATATGACGCTCAATGGTATAGAATTAGCGCAAGTATTGACTCGCAATAACGTAAATTTGGCAGTTTTTAATGCTTGTTGGGGAGCACAACCCGCTGCTGTAAATCGCCAAGCTATATCCTCTAGCAGTTTAGCAGAAGTGCTGATTCGTCATGGCGTGCCGGCGGTTTTGGCAATGCGTGATCAAATTCGCGATGATGAAAGTCTAAGTTTTATTCAAGCTTTTGCCCAAGCTTTGCGAAAGCGTTTAGCAATTGATGAAGCTGTAGCAGAAGCAAGGCAACATTTGTTAACAATTTATAAGTTCAATCAACCAGCTTGGACTTTACCAGTTCTCTATGTGCATCCGAATTTTAATGGTGAACTGATTAAGAGCTTTGATGAAGGAATTACCGAACTACCGGAAACTGCTATCCCCAGTATAACTTCGTCGGCTCCCACTGCTAGTTTGCGATCGCTTGAAGGAAGTCCAACCTGCTCATTACAAACTGGTGTCACCCGCATCGGTCGCAGTGAAGACAATGATATTGTATTTGTACAAAAGTGGGTTTCTGGGTATCATGCGGAAATATTCTACCGCAATCATTTCAGCGGCGCTACTCTCAAGCGAACTTATCACCTGCTAGATAAGTCAAAATTCGGAACTTGGATTTTGGGTGTTCAGGGTTGGCAAGAAATCCATCGGGAGGAAGTACCCTTGAAATCCGGAATGCAGTTAAAGTTTGGTAGTCCTAAAGGTGAAACTTGGCAGTTTCTGATTGAAGATTCTTTAGACTAGGGACTGGTTGTACTGGTTGTACTGGTTGTACTGGAACAAGAATTATTACCTTTTTCCCCATCGTCAATAACAAATAAATATGATTTGTGCCACTATAACTTATCTGAAAAAAACCAGATATCACTCTCCAATAAATCAAATTTATTTTACGGAAATCAGATTCTTCCAGCTGTAGCTGTCAATATTGCTAAATAATCAATCGGGAGACGACAAATGGCTAAACAAATAAACGCTTCAGAAACTTTCCATGCCTTACCCTCTCAATTCGATTTAGAATTGTTAGAAGCTCTGCTCGAACCTGAGGATGCTACTTATCCCTGGAATCCCGCTGAGGAAGAGTCAGAAATTTATTTTCGAGAACTAGAAGACCAGTTCGCTCAAGATTTAACAGATGAAGAACTAACAACTCATTCGCAAGCTTTTTATGGAAAACTTGACACGCTTTGGTCAGAAATTTCTGATTGTTCACACTACAAGTGTAATACAAGAAATGTTACTCTAGCTCATCTTCAAGAAACTTTGCATTCGGCTTTTGCTGCCAGTGTACCCCAAAGTTGGCTAAATGCGATCGCTCAAAAAGCATCAGAGATGTTAAACACCAGCCGAGCAATTGGTGATCAACTATTAGTTGAGTGTGTTCAGACTCTACTACCAAGTTGGGAAACAGAAGACCTTTTAGTTCTAGCCCGTCCTTACGCTTATGCCATGCGAGGTAGCGAACCGGAAAACGCAGAATCTCCAATCACGGAGATGAACAATCGAGAGTGGACAGCTTTATCTCAAATCGAACAAGCAAAAATTAGTTTAGCGATCGCTCACTATGCCTTCACCCAATTAGATAATTTTCAATCAGAAACCTAAATTGAGAATTCTATGCATCTCGATTGATTTCTTGAATGTGGCAAAGCATCTGTGTCGCGCAAATAGCATTTATGTTGCTAGTGTAATAGGGCAGAAGGTACGAAAGCTTGTACTGTCAGCTTTTAGTTTTTGTCTAAATGCCTGCGTTATCTTTACGCTCTACGTGCCATTATCAGAATCTTTAATTATTTTTATCAAGGCATAGGTTTGTCAGCTTCTCACAAAATTAAAACAGACGCAAGACAAGCGTCATCTACCCAAAGAGATAAAAGATAATTAAAGTTCAACAAACGTAGCGCCTGTAGGTAAAGTATCCAAGGAAATTCAAAAATACTAGTCCCCCTTGTCCCCCTTGTCTCCTTGTCCCCTCATCCCCCCATCTCTCATTTGGGTTCGATAAAGCGGGTAGCGAAATTTTGCGATCGCGTTGGAGATAGTACCCGCGCTTTGAGAATTGCTGCCATTAAAAAGGCGTAAGACAACACCCCAACCACCACCAAAAGTAAGGCATTGATTGATCCTGTAGCGTTCCACAAAGCGTGGAGTGCTGAAGCGCTCAGATAACCAACAGGCAAAATTTGCCAACTTCTACGGGGCTTGAGAACAGCTAACCCGATAAAATACCCTAGATACCCGCTGTAAGCCATGTGTCCAGCAACAGAGCCTAAAATGCGAGGAATTAACAGTTGCAATCCTACCAGTTGACCAGCTGCTATCCCCGATTGTACTGAAGCATTTTGAGTAATGGAAGGTACATACTGTCCTAAAGTTTCTAACAATGTGAAACCTACGGCAGAAGCAGTTCCGAGAAGAATGCCATCTAGAGGTTCCCAAACGCCGACACGTTCGCGTAAAGGTGAGGGTAGTACTCTGGCGATCGCGTAAGCTCCTAATACTGGCAGCGCTTTCAGTAATTCCTCCATCAACCCGGCGCCAAAAAAGTAACGCACTAGTAACTCTGTGAAGGTCGTAGCATCATCAGGAGAGGGCAACTTACCAGGTAAAATACCGCGAAATACGAAGATAAATATATCTAACAAAGGACTGAGTAAAATCAGCGTAGTCGCCAATGCTGAAGCCAGTAGCACCCACCAAGGCTTTTGTTTGCCGCAAAGCTGATAGACAAAATAGTAAGCCGCAAAAGCGATGTAAACAGCGACAATAACTTGATTGGCTTGCGGATGACCTACCGTGGCAAACATTAGCACTACAAAAACTACTGTCAGCATTCCCGGTATCAGATATGCTTTACGAGTTAAATCTTTGCCAGTAGAAATAATCGGAAACAGTTGAGTAAAGCTTACAGAATCTGCTTTTTGCATCGAGTGCAGAGGAGTCGCAGGTGGTAACGGTTTAGAAGCAGGTTGCGACATCACCGTTGCTTGGGGGATGAGTTCGTACTCAAACTGTAATTCTGGACCATCATAACCTAAAGTTATGCGATCGCCTGGTTGCAATTCCTGAGTACCTTGCAAGCGTTTTCCATTTAAATAAGTGCCATTAGCACTATTCAAATCAGAAATTACCCAGCTAAATCTAACATCTGTCGATGAAGACACGGGACGAACCACCGCATGACGACGGGATACCATCCGATACATCATGGCATCGAAGACAACTTGGCAATTGGGGTCGCGTCCAATTACCGCGTCTTTACTGGCAAGCAGCGAGTAGCGAGATGCTGACCCAAAAGCTGCTTCATTACCAGACACTAGCCGCAGAAAAGCATTATGTCTTGCGTTTTTCCCTGTCATTGAGTTAGAATTCACTTCTCAATTAATTCGCTTAAATTACAGCAGATTGCAGGACTTAACCGCAGCCACTTCGACAGCAGCATTGCTAAATACAATATAGCCTCACTTACTGTTAAACAATTAGAAATTTATAAATCAAAATTCAAGATAGTATTATCCCAGACAAGTAAGGATTATGGCTATCTAAGGTGTAGAAATGCATTCTTTTTGGTAAGCTGTATGAAGTTATAGCTCATAATTTATAGTTTATCTGCTTTCAAGCACCTTATTAAAGATTAAATTTATGCCAATTGATTAAATATTAGTAGTCTTTACCAAGATTAATTGTATTTAAAAATATAAAAAGTATAAAATTTTTTTTGTAGAGACGTTCCACCGGAACATCTCTACGATGATATCAGTTTTGTTTTGTTACTGACAATTAATCTCAGGTTACTGACTATCTTAAAACTTATAGACCAATACCCTTGATTAACTGTTGTTGGTTGTCAAAAAGTACTCGTTACAACCATCCACTATCAACTATCCAATATCTAAATTAAATTCGGCGATCGCTTTTGGGAAATTTTCGTTTTCATGTCCTGGACGACTGAGTTTCAGCAGAGAGAACCGCTGCAACTCAGTTAAATCTGCCCATTGTTGGAGTGTGATGCTTGTACCTATTTCTTCAGCTTTTTGCTGAAGCCTATCTGGTACAGTAGTCGCATCCATCCATGCGGGATGAGGTTCGATAGACAATGTTGACGCTGGTGTGCCGTTGCGTTGTAAAATCAAATTCTCAAGATACTCGCCGTAAGCTTGAATTTCGCTTTCTGTCGTGCAAGGTAATTCCACTAAAGCTTCACGCTCAACTTGCGTCATGTGGTTCCAATCGGATAATTTCAGCTTGATACCACAAGTATCGAGTTTGTAACGCACTTGCATAGGAATGCAACGTAGAGATTCAACAAAATCTGCCTCGAATTTAAAGAAGACTGCCATAAGATTCCAACGCCAATTTAAGATTTTGATTTAGAATTGCTGTAACGAATAATCCAATAACTTATTGATAAAGCGAAAATAGCAATTCCCAGTCCAATTACTTCAACACCATCAGTTTTTTCTAAATCGAGTAAAATAATTTTTCTAGATACAGCAATTAAAGACGTTACAATAACTAACTCAACCTGAACAACGTGTTTTTTCAGATAAGCTGTGATATTTTCTAATATTTCTAAAGCAATTAAAATATTTAGAAATAAACCAAATATTTTAAATAATGTTTTGTTTATTTCACCATATGGTGTGCTAAAAAGTTCTTTAATCAGAAGAACTCCTAAGTCAAAAATCGCTACCAAAATTACCACCACCATAGCAACAGATAAAGCTTTGGAAACTACTACCTCTATGCTTTCAATGTGGTGCAGAAATCTATCATCTGTGGTAGATTCTGCAATTCGCTTAAATAGTCTCCGCATTTACTGCACCCTCCGTTTGAAGTAAAAAACAAAAACTCAATGCTTCCCAGAGAGGGGAAAAAGACTCATGAGAAGGGGTAAAGGAAGCAAGAAAAAAACTTTCCCCCACAAGGTATAAAATTCCTATTTTTAAATGTGGGGTTCCCTTTCTCCCTCTTTTTCATATCTTTGCCTGCGATTTTAATCGCTGTTACTTGGATTGAGAAAGCCTTGTGTTAGAGAAAAGCCGCGCTACCAACTCAGCACGAGATGATACTTCAATCTTGCGAAATATTCGTTTTAATGCTTGCTTAACAGAATTTTCTGTAATCCAAAGTCCTGTACCAATTTCAGCATTTGTTAGTCCTTCTGCTACAAGTTCAGCAATTTGAATTTCACGCTTAGTTAAGCGATTAATTGCCAAAGAATTCAATTCTGTGGGTTGCGACCATAATGTTGCTAACTTGGTTGATAGATGTAGGCACAGCGCACTTAAATCGGCAACATTCTGAACATTAAAAGCAGAAGAACCTCGAACGCGAGTAAAGCCAACTCCACCAACGAGACGACCATTACTGACAATTGGTCCAGCCATTACATGTCCGTGATCGAAGCGCGAGCATATAGTCTTCCACATACCAGAAGGTAATAACAATTCTTCATGAACTGGAGCGTGATGCTCGACTATGTAGCGCAAGACCGGATTATGTTCTAAAGATAAAGCCAATTTCATCATGCCCGGAATATTTGTCTCGATAGAGGGAAGCTCATTAAATAAAAAAAGCTTCCAACGTTGGGCAACAAAATACTCACTGACTTTATGCATGACGTGCAGTCGTAATTCTTGCTCATCATTAGCATGAGCTATTGCTTCAAATAAAGACTGCAAGGAGTTTGTCATCATTACTGCTGCCAAGAGTACTCGTTCGAGGACTAGCCATGATAGCTAACTGTTCTTAGTATAGATTTTGTTGCGATCAAAACATTGACCCAAACATCAGGCTTAGTCCTAATTTCTCCCAAGAATCATCAATCATGACCATAGATTTTAACTTTGATAGCGTACAGCCATCTGTACGCAAGTTTCAAATTGGCTTTTACTGGGTAGCCACGCTTTTCAATCTTTGCCTAATTGCCCAGGTGTTGACGGTAGGACTCGCATTCTTTCACAACTCTGAGTGGTGGAACATCCATGTTTGGCTAGTACGGGGATACAGCGGATTGACAGTGATTCTGCTTTTATGGGTGTTCTTGATTGAATTTCCACGACGAGTGCAAAGCCTTACAGCTAGTATTGCAGTACTACTGGGACTGCAATTTCTCACAATTCACTTAAATTCGCCTTTTCCTTTAGCAGTACTCCACCCACTTATCGGCTTCACGCTGTTCTCTGTTTCTACAACTCTAGTTCATCGGGTGCGGCAGATGCTGTTTGCATCAAATAAGGAGTCATTATCTTGAATTACGCTCATCCTGAAGTTCTCGTAGATACTCAATGGGTTGCTGAACATTTGAGCGATCGCAAAGTGCGCGTTATTGAAGCGGATATGGATATCACTGCTTATAACTCTGGTCATATTCCAGGTGCAGTCTTCTGGAATGCATTCACCACCATTATGCAACCCGATTACCGTTTCAACTTCGATTCTTCGGCATTTTCAGAACTGCTTGCACGCTCAGGTATTGCAAATGATACAACCGTCATTATTTATAGCAACCATAATGCTGGTGCTAATTGTGCCTTTTGGTTCCTAAAAGTATTCGGACATAAGGATGTACGAGTAATGAATGGTGGTCGCAAAAAATGGCTTCTCGAAAAACGCCCGATTTCTACTGAAATTCCCACAATCACGCCAACAATATATACAGTGCAGAATTTGGATACAAGTATCCGAGCTATGCAAGACCAGGTAAAAGCAGCAATTAACACAGACTCCGTTTTACTGGATGTGCGTACATTGCAAGAGTATTGCGGTGAATTATTCATGATGAAGCCACCAGAAAAAACTGAGCGTGCTGGTCACATTCCAGGTGCAGTTCATCTTTTTTATGAATTAGCTTTGAACGAAGATGATACTTTCAAATCAGCGGAAGAACTGTATGCTTTATACCACAGTAAAGGCATCACTCCTGATAAACAAGTGATAACCTACTGTGCATTTGGGGCACGCTCCTCGCATACTTGGTTTGTGTTAAAGTATTTGCTGGGCTATGAGAATGTACGCAATTACGACGGTTCTTGGAATGAGTGGGGCAACTTAGCCCACACGTCAGTTGAGATTTAACGGTATTACAGCGGATTGCAAGGAGCGTGAGGTAGAGTGTTTTGGTCTACAAACCAGATAAAAAGCCTTCTTTACTCCTGGCTTCTGACTCATGAATTATCCTGCGTGTAGGTGCTTTAAGTAACAACTCCACTAGTTAATGACACTTGGTTAGGCAAGGTATTAACAGTAATTGGCACTAATTGCACCGCACAAGCTTTTAATTCTGGTTGGAGTGAGTCGGGACAACATTCTGGATGGGTGAGAGCGTTTGCTTCGGAATTTTCTGCCCATAGCGCACCCCAATGCATCGGGACAAATACTGTACCGGGTGCGATCGCTCTTGTCACTTTAGCAATAAATTTGGATTTTCCCCGACGCGATCGCACTTCCACCCACTCCGAATCTGTAATATTTAACTTAGCTGCATCACGAGGATGAATCTCAATAAATGGTTCGGGATGCATCGAGCGAATTTTTTCAATCCGACCGGTGCGCGTTTGAGTATGCCAATGTCCGTAAAGTCTCCCAGTTGTCAGCACAAAGGGATAATCAGGATCGGGTGGTTCTGCAAGTCCTCGCGAATGATATGCACCAAATCGAGCGCGTCCATCAGGGGTATGAAAACGTAAATCGGTGTAGAGTCTTTTGGAGTTAGGAGTTGTAGAGACGCGATTAATCGCGTCTCTACTTTCTCCCCCTTCTTCTTCAAAGCTGAGAACACCTGTATCAGAATCCATATATATAGGCTCAGGTTTCTTTTCTGGATGGGGCCATTGAGTCGCACCTTCGGTCTGTAATTGCTCGTGACTCATACCTGTCATATCGCAGGGACGGTTGTCAGTTAGTTGCACAAACTCAGTATATACTTCAGCGGAGTTTGTAAAATAGAATTCTTTCTCAAAACCTAACCGACGCCCAACTTCGGCAAAAATTTCCCAATCTGCTTTCGCTTCTCCTGGTGGTGCGCGGAATGCTGGACCTAAGGTGACTACTCGTTCGGAGTTTGTCATTACGCCGGTTTTCTCACCCCATTGTGCCGCGGGTAACAAAACGTGAGCGTAAGCAGCGGTTTCTGTGGGATAGTAGGCGTCTTGGTAAATTGTAAAAGGCGATCGCAATAACGCTTTTTTCGTCCGCTCCAAATCTGGCATACTCACAGCCGGATTAGTTGCCGCAATCCACAGTAAACCGACATTGCCGTTTTCTAACTCAGTAATCATATCCCACACCGACAAACCGGGATTTGGGGAAATTTGCCCCGGTTTAAGTCCCCAAAATTCCTCAACTTCCGTGCGGTGCTGGGCATTTTTCACCGTCCGATAACCAGGTAACAGATGTGATAAACCTCCAGCTTCTCGTCCTCCCATCGCGTTTGGCTGACCGGTGAGCGAAAATGGTCCACATCCAGGCTTACCAATTTGTCCGGTCATTAAGTGCAAATTAATGATCGTTCTGACTTTAGCTGTACCTTCCGATGATTGATTGACACCCATTGACCACATCGACAGCACCCGCTGTGATTCACCCCAGTAGCGAGCGGCTGTTTCTAAATCTTCAACGCTGATACCGCATCGATGAGCTACCACGTCTGGGGAATAATGGCGAATCACCTCAGCGTATGCCGGGAAGTTGCTGGTACAGTCTTCAATGAACGCGGGATCGATGTGATTCCAGCGCATCAATAAGTGAGCCATACCATTCATCAAGTCGATATCTGTGCCCGGACGAATCGCTAAATGTAAATCTGCGGCTTCTGCGGTTGGTGTACGTCGGGGATCGACGACAATCATTTTCACTTTGCGATTCTTTTTGTGGTACTTCTCCAATCGGTTGAAAATGATCGGGTGACATTCAGCCGTATTCGTGCCAATTAAGAAGGCACAGTCGGTTAATTCTAGGTCATCGTAACAGCACGGGGGACCGTCTGCGCCAAAACTTTGAATGTAGCCAGCTACAGCGCTGGACATACATAAGCGAGAGTTGGCATCAAAGTTGTTAGTACCCAAACAGCCTTTCATCAGTTTCTGAGCTACGTAATAGTCCTCAGTTTGAAACTGACCGGAACCATACATGCATAAAGCTTCTACTCCTTGGGTAAAGCGCACAGTTTGAATGCGCTGGATGATGAGATCAAAAGCTTCATCCCAAGTTGCGCGGCGAAATTCCTTCTCTAAGGAGTCTCGTACCATTGGGTAGCGTAATCTATTTTTATCTAAAGATTCGGCGATCGTTGCGCCTTTGACACACACCATACCTTGACTGGATGGGTGCGCTTTATCCCCCCGCACCCGCCAAATTGGAGTTCCTTCGCTATCTCGATTAGTCGCTTTGCCATGTTGCGCTGGGGGGGAGACTTCTAATCCACACCCAACACCACAATAAGGACAAACGGTTTTGGTAATTTCAGTCATGGCGTTTGCACTCTCATTAACCAATTGTCTAAATGTTGAACAAGGTTTGTAGAGACTTAATTTAAGAGCGAATATATGTCAAAAATTGAACGTATTGTAGAGACGTTCCGCACCGAACGTCTCTACGATTCATCCCACGGTTATGCAATGCCGAAAAATCTGATAGTTTCTGTTAATAAAATTTCTCAAATTCGCTGGATAAACTTCGGAAGTTTTCTCATTAGTATTTTTACCCATTGAATATCAATTACAACAAATAAAATGTATTTGCTGATACTTTTTGTTGATTTATTTGTCGTTTTTTTGTTATGTAATTTTGACAATTGCATAACTAAATTTTTGATAAAAATACAACATTGAACCGAAGATAAACATAGAGACACACAAATGGTTTTTCTGTGTGTATCTCAGGTGTGATTTTGAAAAATTTGTTAGTAGTAATCCAAATCCAATTAACTACGTAGAGACGCGAGGAACCGGAGCGCCTCTACTACTAACGAAATCTTATTCTTCGGCTAAGATGCGAGCTTTTGGGGTTGCAGTTTCTAATGATTCACCTTCGTAAGCGCCAGCAAAAGAGCCTTTCGGTTCTTTAAGGAAGAAGGCACACATAAAGG
>JBPCQW010000349.1:0-10731 GCA_050997715.1 Hassallia sp. | reverse complement strand
GTGGTTATCGCGGTTGCATAGGTGCAGCATTTTCCATGTATGAAATGAAGTTAATAGTAGCTACAATCTTGTCAAATTTTCAGCTAGCACTTACCGATAATCGCCCCGTACATCCAACCCGCCGAGGGATTACCATGGTCCCTAGTGTTGGTGTGCGGATGGTTGTAGAGACGCGATTAATCGCGTCTCTACAGGAAGCCGCAAAGAGACGCGATTAATCGCGTCTGTACGGCAGTCTCCCCCACTCCCCCACTCCCCCAAGTTACATATTCCCTATTGCAGATACGCTTTTAGCTTGCTAGCGTCTAGATTAACCAGTAACAGCATACAAGGAGATTGGCAAGCCATGCACGACGAGCAACGCTTGGAAGAACAAGCGGTTAGCAAAGCAGCAGAAATGCAGTTGTCTAGCCAATTGGATCAAGCAGAAAAAATAAACGTTGATGTGCAAACCGATCTGTGGAAACTAATTCAAGGACAAGCGGATGGAGTTTCTTTTTCAGGTAAAGGACTCGTGGTGCAAAAAGACATCCGTCTAGAAGAACTAGTACTGCAAACAGATAAAGTTGATATCAATCTCTTCAGTGCTCTTTTTGGCGAAATTGAACTGAATAAACCAGTAAAAAGTATAGCTCGCGTTGTATTAAAAGAAGCAGATATTAACCGCGCATTGACATCAAATTACATTCGCAGCAAAATTCCAACTTTTGATTTGAATGTAGATGGTGAAATTGTCAGTTTGAAGCCACAAGAAATACAAATATTTTTACCTGGCGATGGCAAAATTAAATGCAATGGAACAGTATCAATACACGAAAAAGGTAATACTAACCAGTTAAGTTTCACGGCGTTGATTCGTCCTCGCACGCAGACCCAACCAATAATGCTGGAAAGTTTCACTTGCACTCAAGGAGATGGTATTTCACTGGAAATAGTTACCGCATTAATGCATAAGATAAAAGAACTTGTGAACTTACCATATATTAAACTTGATGGTATGGCGTTGCAAATCAAAAATATGGAAGTGCAAAAGGAAAGCATAAAAACTTGGGTAGAAACTTATATTAAGCAAATACCGACAATGTGAAATGAAGACTTAATCCGCATAGACTGAACGCAGAAGAATGTATTAGACATTTACTTCTGCGTTACTTTGTGCTTTTATATATTGAGACTCTGCTTTTCTTTACAATAAAAAGTGATTTATATAACTGCCGATTGATGTAATTTCTGATTAACCTTTTGTAATATTAGAAGAGTTACTTAACTCAATATTGCAATTATGGAAACCTATGATGTAGTTATTATCGGCGCAGGACATAATGGGCTGGTTTGTGCAGCTTATCTGTTAAAAGCTGGTTATAGCGTATTGTTATTAGAAAAGCGTTCTGTTCCCGGTGGTGCGGCAACAACTGAAGAATGTATACCAGAAGCACCAGGTTTTAAATTCAACCTTTGCGCGATCGACCACGAATTTATTCACCTTGGACCAGTAGTTGAAGAATTAGAATTAGAAAAATACGGCTTGGAATATCTGGAATGCGATCCAGTCGTATTTTGTCCGCATCCTGATGGCAAGTATTTCTTAGGACATAAGTCTTTAGAAAAAACTTGTGCAGAAATTGCCCGTTATAGCGATCGCGATGCCAAAAAGTACGCAGAATATACAAAATATTGGCAGCACGCATTGGGGGCAATGATTCCCATGTTTAATGCCCCACCAAAGTCAATTATAGATATTGCTGGCAACTATGACATCGCCAAGATAAAAGATTTATTTTCTGTCATTGGTTCTCCATCGAAAACGCTAGACTTTATTCGCACCATGCTAACCAGCGCTGAGGATATCCTCAACGAATGGTTTGATTCCGAATTTCTCAAAGCACCCCTAGCAAGATTAGCGGCAGAACTCGGTGCGCCACCATCACAAAAAACGATCGCCATTGGTGCAATAATGATGGCAATGCGTCACGACCCAGGCATGGCTAGACCTCGCGGTGGTACCGGCGCATTGGTGCAAGCATTAGTAAATTTAGTTACTAGCAAGGGTGGTGTTATCCTCACAGATCAGCACGTTGACAAAGTGATGATTGATGATAACAAAGCTGTTGGTGTGCGGGTTGCGGGTGGCAAAGAATATCGCGCTAAACATGGGGTTATTTCTAATATCGATGCCAAACGGTTATTTTTGCAAATGACTGATAAAAGCGATATCGATGCAGTCGATCCAGATTTATGGGAAAGATTAGAACGTCGTATTGTTAACAATAACGAAACTATTCTGAAGATAGATTTGGCTTTAGATGAACCGCTACGTTTTGAACACCACGAACATAAAGATGAGTATTTAATTGGTTCTATCTTAATTGCAGATTCTGTAACCCATGTCGAACAAGCTCACAGCAGATGTACCTTAGGAGAGATTCCCGATTCTGACCCATCTATGTATGTAGTGATGCCAAGTGCGTTAGATCCGTCATTAGCACCACCAGGCAAACATACAGTGTGGATTGAGTTTTTCGCACCCTATCAAATCGCGGGTGCAGAAGGTACAGGTTTGAAAGGTACGGGTTGGACTGATGATTTGAAAAATAAAGTTGCCGATAAAGTAGTTGACAAATTGGCGCAGTATTCACCTAATGTGAAAAACGCTACTATTGCCCGTCGCGTCGAAAGTCCGGCAGAATTAGGCGAAAGATTGGGTGCATATAAAGGTAATTATTACCACATTGATATGACTTTGGATCAAATGATATTTTTCCGTCCTTTGCCAGAAATAGCGAATTACAAAACGCCAATTGATAATCTATTTTTGACTGGTGCGGGAACTCATCCAGGTGGTTCAATTTCCGGTATGCCGGGACGCAATTGTGCGCGGGTATTTTTGCAGGCAAAGCATCCCATAGCGCAGGGTTTGAAGGATGCGCGGGATTCGATTTTGTCAACGTTTAAGATTAATTAGGATTTCGCACACTCGTAGTTAAGTAGGGTGCGTTAACAAAGTCTAACGCACCATGTCCGATGTATATCTGAAAGTTGTGTTTGATGTGACAGAGAATGGTTAAGGTGGAGAAGCGATCGCGCTCCGGCATAAAATTATATCAATAACAGAGATTTAGATGCCTTCACGCGATATTTACCACAACACTGTCAAAAATGCCTTACTCAAGGATGGATGGAGGATTACTCACGATCCTCTAAGACTTGAGTGGGGTAAAAAAGATTTATATGTTGACTTGGGGGCAGGGCAACTTATCGCTGCCGAAAACGCAGAACGAAAGATAGCTGTCGAAATCAAAAGTTTTGTTGGTCGTTCTGATATTGATGACTTAGAAAAAGCACTTGGGCAATATATTCTTTATTATGATATTCTTTCAGAACGAGAGCCAGAACGAGTTTTATACGTTGCTATCCGCAATTCAGTTTACACCGATCTGTTTGAAGAACCGATTGGTAAACTATTATTAAATAAAGGTCGTGTCAAGTTAATTGTATTTGACCCTCACACAGAGGTTATTCTCAAATGGATACCTTAGAAAATTATCGGCAAATTATCGAGAAGATTCTTTCCGAGTATGCTGCTATTCCCTATGCATACGGTGACATTAAAAGCGAAGTTGTTTTTGATAGTACAAATAACCGTTATTTACTGGTAAATGTGGGATGGGATGGAGAACGCAGGGTTCATGGTTGTATAGTTCATATCGACATCATCAATGGCAAAATCTGGATTCAGCGCGATGGAACTGAACATGGTATAGCCGATGATTTGACAGAGGGTGGAATTCCTAAAGACCACATTGTTTTAGGTTTTAGAGAACCTGAACTTAGGCAATATACAGGATACGCTGTGGCATAGAAATACTTCCGGGTTGACATGGGAATACTTTTAAATAGGGCTACTGCCTTTTTGTTTACCACAATCCTGTCAAAAATGCCCTACTCAAGGATAGATGTACGATTACCCACGACCCTCTTAAACTTGAGTTGGGCAAAAAAATTTATATGTTGACCTGCGAGCAGAGCAACTCACCGCTGCTGAAAATGCAGAAGGCAAAATAGCAGTTGAAATTAAAAGTTTGGTTGATCGTTCTAATATTGACAACTTAGAATAAATTATATCAAGTTCGGAGATTGCCGCGCAACGCTTGCAACATGCGATCCGCCGCGAGGCGGCAGCGCTTCGCTATCGCTCCACGCTCGTTGTGTGAGCAACGATGTTTTATAAGTGATTAACCTGACTTGATATTAGAGAATCATTTGAAGTGTATATGCTTTAAATTATTCTACTTATTAGTAACTTTAAAAGTCTTGATCCGATGAAAACATTACTAACACTTTTTAGCGAAGAACGCAACCAACTTCAGACAGAAATTGACAAAAAAATCAGCGTCGAGCAGGTAGTTAAGCTGGTTCAGAACCGACTCGATAACTTTGAAAGAATTTACATCAGTGAGTTAAATGTCGCTCAAGTACGTCTGGCTTCCTTTTTTTTGGATACGCTGCGGCAGTCCATTGCCACTCTTGCTGCGGCTAACTTTCCTCAAGTCGCTCCAACAGAGCAAAAGCAAATTATTAACCAAGCTAGTAAGTTTTCCCCTAATAGGTTAATTTTAAAACTGCTAAAGGGACTAATTTATATAGGCATTTTAGGTTCCTTGTTTTCCTTAACTAAAACTAGCCCTTTTGCATGGATGGCTATCTTGCTTACCTCTGTGCTTCTAGGGCTTGAAGTTGTGCTTCAACTGGAAAAAGACAACCAGGAAAACAATTCATCTGAGCGATTAAAATTACCCCAACCTATTCTACGGGTTGATAGCAAAATCCTTTTAGATAACCTTGCCGATGCTCTGAACACGATTGATCTAGCAGTCGGTAGAGTAAAAGAAGAAAACAAAAATGAAGACGATCGCGGCATCGAAGAACTGCCAGAGCTATTGAATTTTATTCAAAGGCTAATGGGGGCATCAAAACTTGATAAACCAGAAATGACGATCGCACTCACGAAACTTCTGCCACAAATTTTAATGGAACAGGGAATTCTTGCTCATATTTACCGACCAGACGATACTGATAGTGATCGCGAATATTTTGACTTCGAGCCAAGTATCGACCCTGACACCAAAGATTACGTTACCATAACTCCTGCTTTGTTGAAAGGCGATCGCTTGCTGAGACGCGGACGGGTAATTGAGCCATCCACCCAAAGAACCGAGAATAATTAATAATAAGAGTATGTCTATTTTAAAAACATTAGAAATAATCGGTTTTGATTTGGGACACGGTGAAACAGCTGTAGCTAAAGCTATAGTGGAGAGCATTGAACCCCCAGAGATGCTTGAGATTAATAATAAGAAGAACCAAATTACGGCTCTTGCTTGGCATCCCAAACTCGGTTATCTTGTCGGAGAACAAGCATTAATCCAAGCTGGTGTTACAAGCTTGAAAATTTCTTTTAAGCAAAAACCAAACAACGATCCAAAATATCGGGAAACAATTACTACTTTTCTGGCAACCTACTACCACCTTTTAAAAGAAAGCAAACAAATTGAAGGTGGAGAAAGTAACTATTTTTACGTTGGTTGCCCTTCTGGATGGTCTGTTAGCGAACGAGAAGAATACCAAAAGCTACTTCAATCAGCTGGCATTCCCCACTTGAATGTTGTACCCGAATCGCGGGCTGCTTTCATGCAAGCCAAAGAAGCCGGTAAGCTGGAATACGACAAACTCAAATCATCAGTTTTAATTGTCGATATTGGTTCTTCGACCACAGATTTTACCCTGGTTAAGAGCTTACACGAAGTCCCGATAGATTTCGGGAGTAACGCTCTGGGAGCATCTTTAATTGACAAGGCTATTTTTGCCCACACTGTTGCCAAACACGAGCAATCATCCTTACTAGAAAAAGTATTTGGGGAATATCCACATCACCAAGCTCGTTGTGAACTTGCCTGCCGCAAAGCTAAGGAAGATTACTTTTCTAATGAACAGCTATACAGCGATCCTGAATCTTTTGCCCGTGGCTTCGAGTCTATTAACGAACAGATTTATTTTATTCCCCAAGTTAATAAATTGATTATGGAGGAAATATTGAATCAACCTTTACTTCAACTGGAGCAAAAAAGTTGGATTCAGTCATTTAAAGAAGCTGTCAGCGAGGCAAAAGAAAAGCTGGATAAACAAGACATCGTGCCGAAACTTGTGTTGATGACTGGGGGTGCATCCCGCATGAAGTTTACGCACCAAATTTGTCAACAAATGTTTAGCGAACCAGAAACGCTTCTTCGACCCGATCCGGAGCCTGAAAGGTGTATTGCGCTGGGTTTAGCGCGAGTAGGACGATGGGATCTGCGTGCCACTGCCTTCAAACAAGAAGTGAACAAATTGTTTGAGGGAAACTTGCTCAAAGGTCTGATTGAGAAACATATCCCGGAGTTAATTCAATCGTTAACTAAGCCGTTAGCAAATGATTTGATTGAAAACGCAGTTAAACAAAATTTAAAAGACTGGCAGAAAAACAAAATACGAACTTTAGCCGATTTGGAAACATCTATGAAGAGTCGGGCAGAGCAGTGGTTAATAAGCGATCGCGTTCAGCAGATAATTAACAATCAATGCACTTCTTGGTTTAACAATAAAATCCAACCCGACTTAGCCGCAGAAACCGACCCAATATGTCGCAAGTATCAGATACCTAGAAGTAGTTTGAGATTTGAGGATAGCATCGATCCAACTTTTGTCAACCCAGAATTACGAATTGGAGATGCTATCCTTGCCGACACAGTAGCGTTTATTGTCAATGTAGTAATTGGTGGAGGCACTATCGCTAGCATCATCACTCTAATACTAACGGGACACTTGACTTTACCTATTGCACTGGTGTATGGAGCTTCAGTGATGGCAGCAGGAATGGAGCTAAATCGCAAAAGTGTCAAAGAGGCAATTAAGACAAATGTTGATGTCCCCAGTTGGATGCGTTCTACTTTTTTGAGCGACAGGAAAATTGACGATATGTGCGTTTCAATAAAGCCTGAGTTAGAGAAGATTCTTCAAGAACAACTGACAGCGAATCAAGAGGCTTTTGACCAACTGATTGAGAAAGTTGGGCAAGGACTGCAAAAAGCTCTTTCCACCAAGGTTGAAGAGGCAATAATTCTGATCCAATAGCGGTTACTAAATAGTTGCCACGCGTTACAAGCCTGAGTAGGGTGCTAGGGCTAAAGTTTTCGTTCCTTCGGTAAGCAGAAAGCGATCGCACAAGTTAAGCAGTTCTACCTCGGTCTGTGTCTGTCGCATCAGCCTCAGGAAATGACCTTCAGCGTCAACACTCAGGGCAATGTAGTTGAGGAACTTTTTGAGGTAGCCTACGCGCGATCGCACTGGCATAGTTGCCGAGTTAGGGGTTTGGCATAAACGATCAATATAGTTGCGTACCTCTACTAAAGGAACCGGCGCGATCGGCTCGGATCGCAAAGCCTGCCGAATTTGATTAAAAATCCAAGGATTCCCGATCGCCCAGCGTCCCACCATCACACCTGCCGCACCCGTTTGAGAAAGCACTTCAAGGGCAGTTGTCGCAGAGTGGATATTGCCATTAGCAAGCACTGGACAATCGACCCGTCTGACCGCAGAGGCGATCAAATCATATTTTACTGCCCCGTGGTACATATCTTTCACCGTGCGACCATGCAAACTCAGCAAATCAATGCTGTGGCGATTGATTATATCTAGAATTTCGTAAAAGTTATCTGTATTTTCAAAGCCTACGCGCATCTTGACCGTCAAAGGGCGATCGTTCACAGCAGAACGCAGTTCTCCCAAAATCCGATCCACTTTTTCGGGTTCTCGCAGCAATCCACCCCCAACATTTTTGCGATAGATTCTAGGTGCTGGACAGCCCATGTTCAAGTCAACTCCAGCGATATTATAGCCGCAGAGTTCCTTTGCTGTTCTTACTAAATCTGGAATGCTTTCGCCAATCATTTGAGCAAAAACGGGGCGACCCGTGTCGTTTTCGGTGATTGCTGCCAGAATGCTACGATTGAGCCGTGAGGTATCATTTACGCGGAAATACTCAGTGAAGAAGTAGTCAGGACTGCCGTAATGGGCAATGACCTTCATAAACCAGAGGTTTGTCACATCCTGCATAGGCGCAAGAGCGGTCAGGGGTAGGTCTGGATGAAGCGATTTTGGGAGCGATACCTGGGACATAGAGATGAAGAGCGATTAACAAAGCATCACTGTATCAAAAAATGGTTGTTGAGGTACTCGACCAACCCAAAAATGACGGGTGAAGGTAGGCACTTGGGTTGCAGGGGGAGTAAAGAACTTTAGCAACGGGAGAATACCAAGTCCTTCGCTGTTCCAAATCCATAGAAGCTCTGGCATTTATTTCTTGTCTGAAGTCTTGCATAAGCTAGGGCGTGTCAGCTTTTGAGTTCAATTTCATTTTAGAACTAGCAAGATATCTGTCAAAATTTTTATTAAGGTTATTTTTTTTATTTGAACTGATTGACAATCATACGCTTTATCTTAACCTCTCACGAATGCTAGTTATCATTGTTGCTCGCAGGCGCTGGGTAATCAGGGGTTGGCATCCTCCTACAGACTGATAGCTAACAAAAGTTAAATAAAAAAAATGTCTAAGCTGTGATTATAACTAGCGAAAGATTAAGATTTATTAACCGCTTTCTAATATCAGGGAATATACCCTATTCCCCAAGTTGCAATTATGGAAGCGTATGATGTCATTATTATTGGTGCCGGACATAACGGTTTAGTTTGCGCCGCATATTTACTTCAAGAAGGATACAGCGTTTTGCTACTGGAATCTCGTCCAATTCCCGGAGGTGGTGCGACAACTGAAGAACTTATGCCTCAAGAAGCACCCGGTTTTAAATTTAACCCGTGCGCGATTAATCATCTATTTATTTTTCTCGGTTCGGTAATTCAAGAATTAGAATTGCACAAATACGGCTTGGAATATTTGGAATGCGATCCGGTGGCATTTTGTCCCCATCCTGATGGCAAGTATTTCTTAGCACATAAATCTGTAGAAAAGACTTGTGCAGAAATTGCCCGTTATAGCGAGAGAGATGCTCAAAAATATGCAGAATACACTGAATTTTGGCAAAGATTTATAAAAGCGGTTAGACCCTTTTTCAATGCAGCACCAAAGTCAATTACTGACATTGCTGGTAGCTACGGTTTGAAAAATCTCCAAGATTTGTTTTCTATTCTCGGTGGTGCTGATACAACTTTGGATTTAATTCGCACACTTCTCAGCAGTCCGATAGATAATATCAACGAATACTTTGATTCTGAGTTTGTCAAAGCACCTCTTGCCCGACTATCCGCAGAACTAAGTTCCCCTCCCTCGCAAAAAGCGATGTCCTTTGGAGCAATGATGATGGGATTGCGTCACAACCCAGGTATGGCACGTCCTCGTGGCGGTACTGGCGCACTCACGAAAGCTTTGGTAAAGTGCGTAACCAGTAAAGGTGGCGTTATTCTTACCGACCAGAAGGTGGAAAAAGTCTTAGTGGATAACGGTAAAGCAGTCGGTGTCAGGGTTGCTGGTGGCAAAGAATATCGCGCTAACAAAGGTGTAATTTCTAGTCTTGATGCCAAGCGGTTATTTTTGCAACACATTGACCCAGGTGATGTGGATAGTGCTGATGCGAATCTGCGAGAAAGATTAGACCGTCGCATCGTTAACAACAATGAAACTATCCTGAAAATTGATTGTGCGTTATCTGAACCGTTGCACTTTGAACATCACAAACACAGAGATGAATACCTGATTGGTTCGATTTTGATTGCAGATTCGGTTAACCATGTGGAACAGGCACATAGCGAGATTACTTTGGGCAAAATTCCCGATGAAGATCCATCGATGTATGTGGTGATGCCTACAGGACTCGACCCTTCAATGGCACCTGAAGGCAAACATACGCTGTGGATTGAGTTTTTTGCGCCTTATCAAATTGCGGGTGCAGAAGGGACGGGATTAAAGGGTACGGGTTGGACAGATGAACTGAAAAACAAAGTTGCAGATAGGGTGCTGGATAAACTGGCGCAGTATTCGCCCAATGTCAAACATTCAATCATTGCCCGTCATGTGGAAAGCCCTGCTGAGTTAGCGCAACGTCTGGGAAGTTACGGGGGTAACTATTACCACATCGACATGACTTTAGAACAGATGCTGTGCTTCCGTCCGCTGCCGGAAATAGCTAATTATAAAACGCCGATTGAGAATTTATATCTGACTGGCGCGGGAACTCATCCAGGGGGTTCGATTTCTGGGTTGCCGGGACGCAACTGTGCGCGGATGTTTTTGCACGATCGCGAACCGCTGTCACAGAAACTCAAAGACGCAGGTGATTCACTCAAATCAACTGTTGCATCAGTCTTTGGGAAGGAATAATTTTTGAAATCTCACGCAGAGGAGCCAGTGCGTTGCGCGGGTTCCCCGCGTTGTAGCAACTGGCGTCGCGCAGAGGCGCAAAGAAAGATTTATTATTTTTGTGTCTTGGTGTGAGATTTAAAAATCTTCCTTCTTGAGTAGGCGATATCCATACTTGTTGCCGATGACAAAGATAAGGGAAAATTGATGTAATAAAGGTACTGTTGCCAATGCTGGAGCAATGACAAATCGTGTTTTGATTCTTGGAGGAAGAGGGCGGATCGGCAGTAGTGTTGCCCAGGATTTAGCCACCCACACGCAGGCGG
>JBPCQW010000182.1:0-7635 GCA_050997715.1 Hassallia sp. | reverse complement strand
TCACAAGGTGCTGGTTTCTACAAATCTCAGCATAAGCCTTGTGAGCTTTCTTACGGCAGTCCCCCACTTTTAAAACATCCTCTTAGGCTGCTGTCTCTTCAACTTCAACAAACTCAGTTAAGAAGCGGAATGCCTTAACAATATAACTAGCGCATTCTCTAGGAGAGGTGTTGTAAAAAGACCTCCACGCACTTCCTTTATCTTCATCATAACGTTCTGCGCTGCGCGCAGCGCCGCTGGCATCGCCTTTATGTCCATCCAACCAAGCAACTCGCACTGCATGACCAATTAACACATCTAACACTATATATTCTTCAATTTGCAAGCTTGGGTTGTTGGAAGCGATCGCCGCTAATTCCATTAATGCTTCAATATTAAGTTGTCGGTATTCTGGAGCCTCAATCTTGTTTAACAAATGCTCGACTAACAAGGCAAAATTTCTTTCCCCAGCTGTCATCTCCGATATCATCACTTCACTATCCAAACGATTGCGACGCTCTAATTTATCGCCAATTACCAAGCCTTTACAATGATGCATCACCAACCAAACTTGCTGAAAAAAGTCTTTGGGGACACGTCCGGTTGCTCCCTCAGCTTGGCGAAATCGTCGCCAACCACCTGCTGGGACTTCTATTTCTGCTTCTACTGCGGGTTGTACTACCCAATCAATATCAGCTTCTTTTTGTTTGACGTGTAGTGATTCTTGTTTACGTAATAACTTACTCATCCCGGCGTATTCTGTCAATACCTTCTGCAACCGCATTTTCACTTCAAAAGGCGAAAGTCCCATCAATTTTTCATAAGCTTCGTCTTGAGTAAGATGTAATTCCCCAGCAATTTCGCTCGTTAGCAACAAAATGTAATACCCGACTCTTAATGTCAGCAGTCCCTTAAACAGTTCGGGTTCTGACTTGATTAACAAACTCAGATATATGAGAATTTCTTGAGTGAGAACGCGATCGCTTATATCCTCACGACAAAAGTGATTTATTTTCTCGACTATTTCATTGTGAGATAATGGCACGGTTATCAGCGAGGCTTCGCTATAAGCCTTACCAACAGCGATTTGCTTACCCCTAACCAAAATACTCGTTACCACGTCTGACAGAGCGATATAGGTCATCTTCTGTAAACCCGCAACGCGACGCACTACCCCCCAAATCCCCAGCTCTCCGGCTCTGGTGTATACTTCGTCAAGTAAATCTGCTACGGTGACACTACGCCCAGGTTCACCAAAGTCGGTGTCAAATTCCAATCCTTGTAAACGAGTCAAAGTCTGCAATAACTCTATTTGCTCGTAAAGATTTTCCGATGAGCGCAAAGATGAAAGCAACAACCCCAAATTAGTTTGACACTCTACTTGAAATTCTTGGGTATGTTCTAAATGCCAGTTTTTCTCAGAATTATAAGCCAAATAAGAACAACGCATCCCAGCATTTTTCACAGGGGAAAGGAAAAATTCCTCTTGCTGTATCAAATCAATTCTTTCTATCGGTGCTGTCAACATCAATTGATTGAGTCGTCCTAATTTGACGCGCACACCTTGACAAACACCATCTTTCAATTCTTGCATCAGTTCTAGCAAAGCTTCTGAACCTGTTTCTAACATGGTGTGAGTCAACATTAAAGTTAGAGTAGCACGTCCTAAATCACTCCAATATTTTTGGATGTAACCAAGCTCGCTTCTCAATTGATCTACCAAAAAATGATGATCGAGAGTTAAATAGAACTGTTCCGAATCTAAAAATGAAGGCAAAAATACAACTGTCTCGTTTCCAAAACGGAAAATTCTCGATGTTGTCAAACTACGTGGGCTGCGTGGTGGACGTCCAGTTAAACCTAGTTTGTTACAGCGTCCAATTTGCTTATAAATGGCGATTAAATCGATTGTTTCTCGGACTTGAATCGGTTCTATTTGTGCGGGTGTTTGTGTTTCAATTCCGAAAACTTCTAGCTTTGCCTGTAATTTTTCATCTTCTGCTAGCAAAGCTATTTGTACTAGAGCTTGACGTTCTTTTCCTATACATAAATGTCTTCCCAAGGGATCAATATCACCAACGGCTAATAAGCCTTCATTTAACATTTGACCGAGAAAATATAAACTTTGCGCCCAAACTAAGGGGATATTTTCGTTAGGTAAGCGTGACTGACTTTGGGGTGTTAATCTTTCGGCTTCTACGTTTGCTTCTGGAACATAATAAAGTTCTGGTAATAACAGTAAACCATCACGTTCAAAAAGTAATCCTTCTAAACTTGCTTGATATTTGTTAACCTGTTCTTTATCGCCGCGAAATAATCCGTCTAAGAGTAAATAAGTGAAAAATAAGGGCCATTCACATTCAATATGCTCAAATTGTTTGAGTTCCCAAGGTTCGTAATGTAAGCGATGAGAGTCTTCTAAAACGGTTTGATGTCCATCACGCAAAAAGCGTTTGCAACCGTATTTTCCTTCGAGTTTATTGATGATATCATTAAGAGTGCGATCGCGTAACTCCACATCTTCCACTGCAAACGCAGGAAAGCTAATTACACTCAACAGCGCTGCGTCAATTTCTTTTGAGCCTGATTCTCTCGGTAATAATGATTCTAACGTAATTCGAGCGCGAGCAATTTCATCGGGCAACGCGTGAATTACCGATGCTTGGCTACCTCGCACACCAAATAAATCTACGCCATTAATCGCTTCTAAAGCCGCTTTTGCCATGCCGATAGAACTAGCATTTAATTCCGCGCTTCCATGATTAATTTTGTTGCCACGTTCCCAAATGCCATAATCTGGAGTGCGGTAAGCTCGTCCTATATAATAAACTAAATTTTGGACAAAATTAACTTCATCAATCGTAAAAATAATCTGCAATCCCGAAGCGGTCATTTGTGCTAACATCAGTATAAATATTGATGTCGCATCAAGTTGTAAATGTCCCCATTCGTCATCGCCGACAACAATATCTCCTGTTGCAGTATTATATTTAGCGTGTAACGCATCCAATGGCGATTGAGTGTGTTTAAATTGCTCTACTTTGTGTGATTGTCGCATCATGGCGAACAACAACCCACGCATCAGTTTAACAACGCTATGTTCTAATTCATAGGTGCGTCCCTTGTCTTCATCCACTTTGCGGTAAGCAAGTCCTAAACCCCAAACTGCGAGAATACTATATACATTATCCCGCACCCAAGCATCAGTATAATCACCGTGAGCGGTTATTGCCGTACTGGCTGGAAGCAAACCACTAATTGCATTTTGACGCACAAGGATAATTGTCTTGATTTGCTCATAGTAATAATCAAGACGAGATAGCAATTGAGTAATTGTTTTCATAATTAGATTCTTCGCAGAGAATGGAAATTCGATTTAGTGGCGATGTGAATATTGTTGTAAATACCAGAACCATTTCAGCCCTAAGGCTTCTAGCTTTTAACTTATTAGTAAACTATAGCCGAAATTGTAATTTTTTTCAAATATTTATCAGCACTAGTCCTCGTTTATACTTATTTTTCAATTTTTTTTGATACTTCTAGAGAATAATAAATAATCATGCAAAATAGAAAACACAAAGGCTCTTAAGCAATAAAATTTTTAACACAGAAAAAATCATTTCACCAGGGGGTTAATTATGTCTTGACATCACAACCAAAACAATTATTTCTTACTCAAAGTAGTTTATTCGCAAGTTAAAGTTAGTCGTCAAATCCAACTGATACGATTAGGGCTATATGATGGTTCGCTCAAGGGGTCTGTAAGCTAAGTTAGATAGTGCATCATGAACTTATTGGTAAATTTAGGTAAAAACGATAAAAAATAAGTTATAGGTAACTGCCTTGCAGTTTTTACTGGTATTAATTCCCTAAACATCTTTTGGTTTAGTTCTATTTTTTATCGGGTATTGTGTATTTTCGCTCTGGATTATTTCACGCAGAGACGCAAAGAAAAAAAGATTTCTATACGAAAACGCATCTTTAATTGTACAACGCCTTTTTGCAGTATTCTTTTCCTATATTTTCGCTTTGACGATCGCATGAGTTATTCTTGATGAAGGCGATCGCATATTGTTCTCAGCTTTGGGTGTGCGTATCGAGCAACTGTCATCAAATCAGTCGGCGGATTGCGGAAATTGAGATTGTATCACTTTAATAGCACCTTTCAACGGCGGCTTACAAAAAAACTATCTAAAGTACTGTTTTGCTGATAAGAGTATCATACCACTGAAGCGTCTTTTTTATAAAAGCAGTAAAATAACCATTAATCTTAGGTATGATTACATAAGTCATGCTTTTCTTAGAAAATAAAGACTACTTTTGATATTGTTAAGATTATTACTCTGTGAAGTTTGAAATTTAATTCGTCTAGGTGCTTGACACAAGTCCTCGCAGTAGTAAAATCTACACAAAGTAAACAAAAATCAGGGCATTTTACAAAGATAGTGTGGAAGCTCGCAGATTGACCACACTGAATTTTAACATCTACCGGATAACCACTTTCCGGGTTAGTATTATGACTTAGCGATGCCGGTAATCGGATATCGATGTTCAACTTTTGAGATTTTATGGACCACAGTCCACAAGACGGCAGTATCAACCTCCTCTAGCTGGTCAGTTCTCCCAGCAAGGGGGAGACATTTGGAGGTATTTATCATGCTTATACACGATATTCGCAACTCAGTTGTTGACCTTGATGTTGCTGACTTGAACCAGTTGAAATCGGATTTAAATCATTCACAGCCGGTTGATGTCGGAGAATATATTGCCCAATTACCCATAAAACAGCGAGCGATCGCATTCCGCTTACTCAACAAATCTCAGGCAATTGATGTATTTGAATATCTGCCTCTAGATGTACAGGAAGAATTGATAAACTCGCTTCATGATGTGCAAGTAGCGCAAATTGTCGAAGCGATGAGTCCAGATGAACGAGCGGAATTATTTGATGAATTGCCGGCAAAAGTAATTAAACGGCTTTTACAAGAACTTAGTCCAGAAGAACGACAAGCTACAGCGACAATTCTCGGCTATCCAGAAGGTACTGCTGGACGGTTGATGACAACAGAATATGTCCGGTTGCGTCAAGGTTTGACTGTAGGAGAAGCGTTAAGTAAGATTCGTCGTCAAGACGAAGATAAAGAAACGATTTACTACGCTTACGTCACAGACGATAACCGCACCTTAGTTAGTGTTGTTTCTTTGCGTCAGTTGCTGTTTACTTTCCCCGATGTTTATATTCGCGAAATTTCTAGCGATCGCGTCATCAAAGTCACTACGCAAACTCCCCAAGAAGAAGTAGCGCAAGTTATGAAGCGCTACGACTTAATCGCTATACCGGTAGTTGACAGGGAAGAGCGATTAGTGGGTATTGTCACAGTTGACGATGTGATTGATATTTTAGAAGAAGAAGCCACAGAAGACATTCAAAAATTAGCCGGTGCAAGTGGTGATGAATCTGCTTTATCGTCTCCTTTAGTCACCATTCGCAACCGTTTACCGTGGCTGTTGGGAGTTATGTTGTTATATATTGGTGCATCAAGTGCGATCGCGCCCTTTCAATCTACAATTTCAATGGTGCCAGTACTTGCCGTAATTATGCCGCTATTCTCCAACACTGGTGGTACTGTAGGAATTCAAGCATTAACAGTCACAATCCGCAGCTTGGGTGTGGGTGAAGTCACACCAAAAGACACCTTAAAGATTCTCCGCAAAGAGCTTTTAGCAGGCTTAGGTACGGCTTTAGCCTTAGCCACAACTATGATGTTGCTTTCATTGATTTGGGCACGTCCACAAGAGCGCTGGGTAGGGCTAATTGCCGGAATGGTCATGGCAAGCAATACAATTGTTGCTGTCGCTCTCGGAACCTTGCTACCAATGGCTTTAAAACGGCTGAAGCTCGATCCAGCCCTCATCAGCGGTCCATTAGTCACAACAATGCTCGATACAATCGGCTTTTTAACCTTCCTATCGCTGATTTCCGTGGCTTTAAATGTTTTGCATTTACCACACTAACCGAAAAAAATTGCTAATCGTCGTAGAGACGTTCCACGCTTTACGTCTCTACAATATATGTGATTTGTCGGACATTACTTGTCTTTCCTGATTAACAAAAATAAAATTTGAACAGGTAGTATGAACAAGTTGATAAGGCAGTTTTGAAAAAAACTCTTTTATTTTTTCTGACTTATCACCTAAACCCAATCCATAATACTCAATAATCACAACTTGGGGACGATGCTTTTGATAATCAAAAGTTCCCCATACTTCTAATTCAGTTCCTTCAACATCTATATCTAAGATGTCAATCACAGCGATATTATATTTTTTTAATATGGTTTCCAGCCGAAAAGATAAAACTTTGACAGTTTCCTTGAAGGGAATCTGAATTAATCCCCTATATTTATCGTTTTGCTTAGTAGTTGACAATTCCGGTAAAAAAGCCGGAAAAAATTCTATTTCTCCTTCTTCGGGGGAAATTGCAACCCACTCTACATTTGACCTTTCTGTTTTTAATAAGTTTACTTGATTAATATCAGCATCAATACAGATGCCTTGCCAACCGTTTTTTTCAAAAAAATAAGTATTTGAATAATAAATTGGATGTCCGGCTCCAATATCAACAAATACACCTTTTTGCGGTAATTCTATATTTTCAAAAATATACCTATCTTCTCCAAACTGAGAATGAAAATTTTTGTATTTATAATTTTTATTATTTAATTTATAATATTTATTTTTAAACTTAAAAAACAGCATTATTAGACCACAATATATAAGTCTGAGTAAATTTAATATTTCGTTTTTCATGTAAATTTTTATCTAATTTTGAAAAATAAGATCCCCGATAACTCTTGCAAAGTCGGGGATCTGAATTAATTTTTGCCTTAATTTACATTTTTCCACACAAAGGGTTATGACACAATCAACTTGATATTTGCTACCTATTAGGTTTAGTAAGTATTTATTTTCAACAGAAACAGGTGGTATCATTTGCTCTGCATGTGTAAATTAAAAAACAGTAGAGAGGCGATCGCCTTTTTACGCCGAATACTCATTCACATTTATGCCTACTACTACTTGGAATCGTCATCACGTTCTCACACTCGCGGACTTCACGAAAGCTGAATACGATACCGTTTTGCAAACTGCTGCCAGTTTTCAGGAGGTGTTATCGCGACGGACGAAGAAAGTGCCAAGTTTACAAGGACAGGTGGTGGCAAATTTATTTTTTGAAGCATCTACCCGCACTCGCAGTAGTTTTGAACTTGCGGCAAAACGCTTAAGTGCAGATACGCTAAATTTTGCCTCAGCTAATTCTTCTATCACCAAGGGAGAGACAATTCTTGATACGGCGAAGACTTATTTGGCGATGGGAACTGATATTATGGTGATTCGCCATCGTGAAGCCGGAGTACCTCAGGCGATCGCTGCTGAAATGGATCGTCTAGGTGTCAGAGTTAGTGTCCTCAATGCTGGTGATGGTCAACATGAGCATCCTTCCCAAGGATTACTTGACTTATTTACCATTTGTAGTATTATTGACCCAGAAAATCCTCGACTCGAACTGTTGAAAGGTAAAAAAATTGCCATTGTTGGCGATATTCTGCATTCTCGCGTCGCGCGATCAAATATCTGGAGTTTAACCGCAAGTGG
>JBPCQW010000292.1:0-3498 GCA_050997715.1 Hassallia sp. | reverse complement strand
GTTTACCTGTTTTCAAATTTGGCGTTTTCTTTCTTGTTACAATTAGGAGTTAGCTGAAGCACAAAAAAAGCGCTAAAACCTGGAATAAATATACAAAAGTACCATTTTGCTGTATTTTATACTGAGTAAATATAAAACAGTATTAATATAAAAAATTTGGTATTAAGATAAAATTCCTAATTTATCGTAGAGACGTTCCGGTGGAACGTCTCTACAACGAGGGTTTTAGGTAGAAATTTTCAATTCAATAACATTAATCAGTAAAGCTAAAAATTTTACCTGATATATCAATCCTAAACCATTCTCGAAAAACAAGATTCCCGACTTCTTAAAAGTTGTCGGTAATCTAAACTTATTGATTTTTCCAGTGAATGCAGATATAATTGCCACTTTCGGCTAATTAGTTTACAAAAATTCATAAAATCTAGTTACAAAAGTAAAAATTAAACTTAACTGAAATCAAGAAAATAGCCACACGCCAAGTCACTGACTGCGGTAGTCTAGATGAGAGTAAATTAATTGCCTGGTTTAACATACTGCGTTTATGACATTATCTGTATCCAGTCCCCCACGCACAATTCGCATCGGTACCCGCAAAAGCCAACTTGCTCTGGTTCAGACTCACTGGGTACAAGAACAACTTCAGAAACTCTTTCCTGATATCACTTTTGAAGTCCATTCCATGTCCACCCAAGGAGACAAAATCTTGGATGTGGCATTAGCCAAGATTGGGGACAAGGGACTTTTTACCAAAGAACTCGAAGTAGGAATGCTCAACCGGGAGATTGATTTTGCCGTTCATTCTCTTAAGGATCTACCGACTCGCTTGCCAGAGGGGTTAGCACTGGTAACAATTACAGAACGGGAAAACCCCGCAGATGCTTTGGTGGTGCATGAAAAGCACAAAGATAAGCAGATTGATACTTTACCAGAGGGTGCGGTAATCGGTACATCTTCGCTGCGCCGGCTGGCACAATTGCGACATCATTTTCCCCATTTTACATTTAAAGATATTCGAGGAAACTTGAATACACGCATGGCGAAATTAGATGCGGGTGAATATGATGCGATAATTTTGGCGGTAGCAGGTTTAGAGCGATTGGGAATGAGCGATCGCATTCATCAAATTATCCCCAGAGAAATTTCTCTCCACGCAGTTGGACAAGGTGCATTGGGTATTGAGTGCCGTGCTGATGATACCGAATTGATTTCGTTGCTCAAAGGTATTGAACATTCACAAACACGCGATCGCTGTTTAGCCGAACGCGCTTTTTTACGTGAATTAGAAGGCGGTTGTCAAGTACCTATTGGTGTGAATACTGACTTAGATGGTGACAATTTAACATTATCTGGCATAGTTGCTAGCGTCGATGGTAAAAATATCGTCAAAGATACCGTCACAGGTCTTGCCAAAGATGCCGAACAACTAGGCATCCAACTAGCACAACTGTTGCGGCAACATGGAGCGCAGGAAATTTTGGATAAAATATTTACCGAGATTCAACGCGGTTCCTGAGCTGTTGCACAAGCCGATGTGATTAGATGAAGAAAGATTTTCGTTGTAGATAAGTAGGGTGGACGCCCACCCTACAGTGGAATTTTGATGTAGGCACGGGGAAACAGAAATTACCATGCGGATTCTATTTGTAGCAGCAGAGGCAGCTCCCATTGCGAAAGTTGGCGGGATGGGTGATGTTGTCGGTGCTTTACCCAAATTCCTCAGACAAATGGGGCATGATGTGCGAATCTTCATGCCATACTACGGCATGTTGCCAGACAAAATGGAAATCCCCAAAGAACCGATTTGGTGGGGGGATGCCATGTTTGAACACTTTGCAGTTTATGAAACAATTCTGCCCGGTACTGATGTCCCCTTGTATTTATTTGGACATCCCGCATTCATGCCTCGGCGCATCTACTCAGGAGATGATGAACATTGGCGGTTTACATTGTTTGCTAACGGTGCAGCCGAGTTTTGCTGGAATTATTGGAAACCAGAAATAATTCACTGTCACGATTGGCACACAGGGATGATTCCGGTGTGGATGAATCAAGACCCGGATATTACCACGGTTTTTACGATTCATAACTTGGCTTATCAAGGTCCGTGGCGTTGGTATTTAGAGAAAATTACTTGGTGTCCTTGGTATATGCAAGGACACAACACGATGGCAGCAGCCGTGCAGTATGCCAACAAGGTAAATACAGTTTCTCCCACCTATGCAGAGCAAATCAAAACGCTTGAATACGGTGAAACTTTAGAAGGTTTGCTGTCTTTTATTAGCGGTAAGTTATCTGGGATTATTAATGGTGTAGATAACGAGGTTTATAACCCGGCAGATGATAAATACATCGCCCAAACTTTTACTCCCGACACATTAGAAAAACGCAAAGCGAATAAAATTGCTTTGCAAGAAGAAGTGGGGTTAGAAGTTAATAGCAATGCCTTTTTAGTCGGGATGGTGACACGGTTAGTCGATCAAAAAGGGATTGACTTAACGTTGCAAATTATGGATCGGTTCTTAGCATATACAGATGCCCAATTTGTGTTGTTAGGGACAGGCGATCGCTATTATGAAACTCAAATGTGGCAAATGGCATCGCGTTATCCTGGACGGATGGCAACTTACCTACTTTATAATGATGCTCTCTCTCGCCGCATCTATGCTGGGTCGGATGCCTTCTTAATGCCTAGCCGTTTTGAACCTTGCGGAATTAGCCAAATGTTAGCCTTACGTTATGGTTGCGTGCCAATTGTCCGCCGCACCGGGGGTTTAGTTGACACTGTAACACACCATGACCCCACAAATGGAGCAGGCACTGGTTATTGTTTTGACCGCTATGAAGCGCTAGACCTGTTTACCTGCATGATTCGCGCTTGGGAAGGCTACCGCTATAAACCGCAATGGCTGGAATTACAAAAACGCGGTATGAACGAAGACTTCAGTTGGTATCAATCTGCGAAGCAGTACGTTAAATTGTACAGGTCAATTTACGGCTTGCCAGAAGAAGAGCCTACACAACAAGTCGAGTCAAGCGTAAAGGAGTCAGTAGTTACTTCTAAGTAATTGTTGCAAAACACTTGTTGCCTTCCCCTAGCTCTCTACCACAAGATAGAAAGTTAGGGGATATATTTTTTGTTCAAATCTGAGTCTAACTATATTTTTAGCCAATAATAATATAGTAAGCTGTTGCGCTTACAATTTGCAATGCTTAAAATTTGGAATAAAAGCCTCAAACTTTCTCCCTCTCTGCCTCAACGATAAAATTAAAAGCCTCACAGCTTAGTAAATGCGATCGCACTATGAGCCTTTAATTAATTCCTGATATTACTGAGTTAAACCTGAAACAGCAAATAACTAGATTTATTGCGTTTATGTGCGTCAAGCGCAGAAGTCTAATATAGGCTTTTTGAACCATTGTTCCCTCAGGCATTTGAACTCATGAAAAAAGTTCCCATTGTTCGATTCTGTAGTTATAGTTTGATGGGGTTAATCT
>JBPCQW010000128.1:0-14294 GCA_050997715.1 Hassallia sp. | reverse complement strand
TCTGTAGACGTTTTTTCAATTCCTCTTCGCTCTCTGTAATCTCAATCTTGAATCGGCGGCTCATAGGGACTTAAATTTATGGAGTTTGCTGTCCTCTATTATATGCAGCTTCATATTAAATTGGTATAAGTATCAAAACTATTGAGCAATGGCGCAAATTACCTACATTTCAAAAATTGCTCAGAGATGCCCTCTCCCAATGTTTTGATGCCTCTGTAGCCGAGCTAGTTATTCACTGTCAAAGTGCTGCTAAAGAGTTGAATCTTATCATTAAAGATTCTGATACGCCTTCTAGGGTAAGAGTTAGCGCGATTACAGCATTGTTAACCTTTGCGTCAAGGGTTTATTCAGTATCAATTATTGAGCTAATTTTTCTATTAAAGATAAAAGTAATTTTTCACGACCGGACTGTTTAGCTACAGATGAAAGTTGTGCGGGGGCAATTTCTCTAAGTAAATCAAGTTCAGACTTAAACCATTTTTTCACAAATGTTATTACTTCTGTGTCTGTCTGTTGAAGATTTTCTTCTAAAAAAGGACATCCATCTAACAGCAATACAATATCTTCCAAGTCAGTACTCATGTATGGTTTGTGTTTTCCTCTATTATTAAACGCTTCAATCTTTGATGCCAGAAGATAAGATACTGTAAAAATCGAAATATTCTGCCCACTTGGAAGTTCAAACTGAATCGATTTAGTAATTCCTGGTATGTACCAAATATTTGAAAATCCAAGTATAGAGGGGTCTGCTGGCATGATATCAATTATTAGGTCTTGATAACGCCAGCGACAGATTACTCTACTTTCTATGTCTTCTTCCAACCCTATTTCACGAAGTTTATCTGAAAGCCGATAATATTCCACATTAGAGGTAATTTCAACAACACAATCAACGTCCTTTGTAGGTCGTGCATCAGCCGCAGAAATCTCATCAAGATAAAGCGATATTGTCGCGCCACCTGTAAAAACTATATGCTCATTCAAGACTGACAGTAATTTGCCAGCCTTTTCTAGCATTTCTATTTGCTGATTCATTTTACTGCTAGTATCTTTTCAATCTCTTGACTCGCCAGATTTTTTTCTCTTGCACGACCAACTCGGATAGCGTCAACCAAACTAAGCAGTTGATATAGTTCTGAATCGTCTTTGATAGCTTCTGGAACAGATTTGTATAAAGGAGTAATAGTTTGCCCTTTAACGGTTCCGTCTGGAGTTGACCACACGTAAGTATCATCAGAATCAATAACAAGCAAGTCTTTTAAAGGTTTTGCAGAATGTGCAGTTGGTATCCCCCTGCTTAGAGAACCTGGTTGACTGGGAAATACATATTTAATCCCGTGAATAAGAAACTCAAGCAAAGCAGTCTTCCTGATTTTTCTAAAGGAAGAATCATACAAACTACTAATTTCGCATCTTTTTAGTGCGGCGTGGACTTCAGATGAACTCATATGAAGGCTATTGGCAAGCTTATTGTAAGTCCACTCTGAATTACGTAAGTTGTGTACCTTAAGTAAAACAACAACATCTTGAGACTTTAACATGACAACCCTATTTATTATCTGTACATCCCTAATATAATTCTATTCTATATTCGCAAATCGCGAATAGCAAATAAAGTTGATATTGTAGGTTTCTGCTAACGTACTTTTTGCTGTTGTATCTGTTGCTGTGTAGGCTTTTCAAAGTTATGCCCTACCAGCATTCCCACACCTAGCAGCGCTATCAGTCCACCAACAACCGCACGGGATGATATCGGTTCACGTCCTGTTGTCTTAATCTCGTAGCGATTCATTAGCCAGATACAGTGCTGAACTTGGAATGGATTAAAATCAAACCACTCTTGGGACTTAATCAGCTTGATGTTTGAGTTTTTAAAAATTTTGTGTAATTCTCCCTCAACCTCAGCCATGTCTTCTACATCAACAGTGTGGATAATTTCTATATCACAGCAAGGTTGAGCGCTTAATAATTGGTCTAGGCGTGCTTCTGGATTACGGGAAAAACCGATTTTGTAACGACCTATTAAACATCCTGGGATAATTCCCCCGTAGCCGATTGCTTTCATCAGGTAGATTTGACCGGGTACTGAGTCGTCGCGCTGTTGCCAAGCCATAATTAGAAAATCCTTTGTCATGAGGGATGGAAACCTGGATAGTTACACCGTTATCTAGGTTTTTTAATAAATATTTTTCTTAACTGTCCTTGCGTCTTTGTCAAGATTCTGAGATATTAGATTGAAAAATTAATTCAGGTAGAAACTTATGGCAACCGAGCAAGAGCTTCGATCTCTTTTTGATGCTTTAGATCGCGATCAAGACGGTAAAGTCTCCCTTAATGAGATTTTTTTAAGTCCTGGCTTAAGTGCAATCATCTCATTAGAAACAAATACCAATACTCCTCAGGAGTTACTAGCACAGAGTAATTTAGACAAAAACGATAGTATTACCTATGAAGAGTTAAAGGAAGTAGTTAAAAAAGCAGGTAATTTTAACTAGCAGGCAAAAAACAAGGGTATCAATAGTACGAGCCTGGGGTAAGTTTGACACCATCCCCAGGTTTCTGATTACAAATACTTCATACCTGAAACATTGATAATGTGAGGATTTTCTAGTACTTCACAATTACCAAACGTTACCCCATTAGTGATAATCTCAACTATCTTATGAGCAATGATTGTGCTACCAAAACCCCCGCCAGTGCAGTAGATAGCACCACCGCTGACAAGTATCTGAGATGCTTTTGTAAGAATTTCATCAATACTAGGATTGTCTGCGATCCATTTTCCTAGTCCATCAATCACGCTTTCGGTAATGTTTTCAGTGCGACCGCCAACCCGGTAAGGAACTAGGAAATTATCATTTTCAACCTTACAAGCCTTCAAAGCCTCAAAAATACTATTTAAGCTTTTTGTCTCTCCCCCTATATCTGTTTTGTTAAGGCTTACAAAAATCCTTGATGCTAGGTTTTGCATACCTCCGCCACTGGCAACGCTTCTGCTGAGTACTTTCGGTAATCTTCTGCCAATTCCGTAAGATGTCAGCGTCAAGGTTCCACCGCCTAGGTCAAGGATTGCAAAGTTAGTTATCCCATCTGGCAACGAATTTCTAGCAGATAAAGCAGCGCCGTAACCTTCCGAGTAAATAAATTCTGATTTCAGATTTTTGAATTCAACAGTAAAATCACGACCACGATAATTAAACCCCTCAATACCCTGCAAAATTTTACTGATATCACCTTGACGGTTGCTTGATAGCGATAGCAGTTTGATATCAACACTTAGGCGAATTGGTTTTGTCTTGTAACGGTTTCGTTTATCTTCTAGGAGGTCATCAAGAAAATCAGAGTCACTGGTTAGCGCTCCGAGTACCCAGACATCAAGTTTTTTAATCTTGTTATCTTTTTGGGCTTCTACCAATTCGCCTAACACCGAATCACAACCGCGTCCAACAACATAATTTTTCTTTTTGTACTGGAAGCACCCTGACATTCCCGATGGTAAATCGCCTTTGATTTCCTTGTAGATACTTTCTATAGTTGACTCGTAGCCGTTTAATAGGAACTTGATGAACTTACTGCCTGCATCAAGAATCAAAGAACAATCGATAAGCGGGTTCTTACTCTCCCTTGGCGTAACTTCTTTCTTAGTTAACAAATCTTCAGCTTTTATCATTTGAAAATCTTGTGGTGTTTGTGTAGCTTGTGTTCCGTTGGTTTCGATGTTCATAGTCGAGAGTTCCTGAATTAAGTTTTTTGAGCTTGTCATCCGCATACTACGCGCAGTAGTACGGTTTATTGAGAATCTTCTGATTAGATTGCGACTGAACTATTAGGATAAAATTGAGATATTAATTATTAGTAATTAACGGTTTCACTCCTAATAAACAGAATCACTTACAAAGACTTTCTAAATAATCAATAAAATCTGAGTAAATTTTTCTATGTGTGCTATTAGACACCTTAAACATCTTTTCGTAAGCCTGAGTCTTGTGAATGCTTCCATCAACCTTTTTAGGGAGTTTAGACCACAATTGGACTAGACCCTCATATCCTAGATTTTGATACGGTTTGGACAATTTATCCATCTGACTAAAAGCTTGAAAACCATTACTGTTATTACTATCTAGAGTTAGACTATCTCGGACAGTTTCAAGTCCAGTGTCCGAGTAGTCTGATGCTTTGTCTACACTTTTTGGACTTTTCGGACTTAGCAAGGACTTATCCCAAATGTACGTATTTGGAGTGGGTAGCACGCTTAAAAAAGCACTGCCTACACTGGGACAGAATAAGCCAGTAAATTGTAAGTTTGAGTCAGTGTTAGCAGCTTTCTCAACTAAATTTAGTTGCTCCTTTATACTTCCTAAATCGCTTGATTTAACCTTGTACTCGGTGCATTTGTCTTTCGAGTCGCCAAAAGCAATGTAAGCACAGTTCGCAAGGTCGTTGACCATTAAGCCCAACGCACCCGGTTGCAGGTTTTGTCCAGCTATCAAAGATTTAACTCTAAGAGAGCGCCCTGTCTGCCAAATAAACATTAGTAGCCGCTTTGCAAATTCGTTTTTATAGTTGCGTAGCTCAAGTTGCATGTAGTTGGTAAAGTAGTTGAGACGTTCGCCTGATAATGTTGCGGCAAATCTTTCTAGAACATCATCCATATCGGCATCAACTACCTTTTTCCAGCGGCTGAAAATCAAATTGATTTCGTCAATGAAAAACAGAATAGGTTCAAAATCTTTGACCTCTTCACCTTTGAGATAAGCTTGCTCGTTTACCCAGATGCGGTACTGAATTTCTAAAGCTGCTTCCAGCATTCCAAAAATTGAATTTGGAACGCCAAGCCAATCACAAGTAGGAAATAGCTTTGCTGAATCGGCATCAATTTTCGGAATAGTAGTTCTGATAATGGGAGCGCCTAAGCCTTGAATCATTCCACCAATTGTGTTTGATATTGCGGTGGTTTTCCCTTTCCCTGTTTCTCCCCACATGCCGACATGGTAAGCCTGATTTACAAAATCAATCAACGATTCGGATGGACGCAACTGAGCGCGAATTTCTTCTACTTGCTCTTGAGGTGTGACCACTTTTTTCGGTGTGGATCGCAATTGCACTGTGAGAATTAAAGTACAGTTTTGGTAATTAAAGATTAGTGTTGGTAATGTTCCATGTAGGGCATTGCTGTAAGCCGCTAACTGTTCCCTAGAGTTATCAGCAAATAATTCCTTCTCGGTTAATGCTGGATTATCCCTAATGCCATAAGTAATGAAATAACCTGTTGTAGTTTCTTCCCAGGTAATGCAATCTAGCTTGTAGCCTTTTTTATAGTAGTACTGGCTGATTTTATTTCCAGCAACAGCAATTGTGCTACCACCGTAAAACTGTTGTGGTTTTTTAGCTTCATCTAATTGCTGTTTTAGAGTCAGTTTCTCTAGAGATATTTGCTCTATTTGAGCTATCAAATCGAATACTTGACTCCTCATTTCTTCTAATGAGTTAACGTTGTCTTCCAACTTGTCACCTAAATTATTAAGCTGATTTTTATTGAAATCTCTGTATTCACCTAATAAATCCTTGGCTTTTGCTATTGGTGTATGTGTTTTATCTATGTCAGCTAAAAAAGTGTAAGCATCTTCTAGTGAACGTCTTTCATCAAGGTTGAGTAAGTTTTTGAAACGTACTTTTAGCGCTGTTTGTTCATCAACAATCCGAGAATAAACGTTCAAAACATCCGTAACGATATCAGCTAGTTCGCCATCGATATCTCTAATGTTGTTGAGTAGCTCGCAGTGAGTATCGTAGTGATGCTGTAACTTATCTTTGAAAGGTCTTAAGTTTTCATGGATAGCTTGATAGTCTTCGCTCTCTAACTTTTTTTCAACAGATTCATTTAAGCTATTGAAGAAACTGTAAATACGTTCGCTTAAATGCTCAACGACTAAAGACTTAAAAGCGGTTATTAATTCCTGATATCGCATATCCTCACTTTGTAATTTAAGGTCTAATTCTTCAGTTTTACTTTCAAATTCAGCAACCAGCCGATTGACATTAGCTTGCAAGGCTTGAATCGTTTGACTTTTCAGAATAACTTCATCACTTGCCTTAGAAAAAGATTGCTGTAATTCATCTCTCAGTGTTTGGGTTTCTTTCAAGATTCGAGTTTGTTGTTGATACTCAATGTTTAATGTTTGCCAATCTTTATTGTGTTTGGCAACGATTTCAGCCAGTTGATTGTTCGCTTGATTGTGATTAGTCCTGCTAACAAATTCACTACTAATAACAACACTTGCAGAAGCAATAATTATATTTATCGCTAATGGTTGCTTTGATTTTACGAAACTCATAACGCCGCCAAGACACAACAGACTAGCCACAACAGTAAGACCGCGTGATGCAGATTTAAGTGAAATATTCATGATCGTTCCTAATAATTTGTAAGGGGAATCACTCCCCTAATTACTTTCTAAAATTCAACTAATCGCGCTTCTAGTTCCTCTCGTTTAATATCGTTATCGCGATGAGAGCCTTCGATATCAAGTCTGAGTCTGTCGTTTTTAGTGCCTTGCAATTGGAACTTAAGCACCCATTCATCTTCAATCCCATGAGTTAGATTCATTGTGCCTTGGGTAGCTACACGCTGCTGGTAGAATAACTCTTCAGTTTGCTCTAACTTGGATTGTTCCGTCTGGTACTTAACATCAGCTATTTCGTTCTTAACAACTTTAGTAGCTGTTTCAATTCCGACAGTAGAGAAGTCTACAAAATCGCCAATTAAGCGGCGTTGTTCTGTGGCAACAGCTACAACTTTTCTACCCTGCTTAACTTTTTCTAATCGTACTTCTAGAGCATTATTTTGACGCTGTATTTTGAGCTTTTCTCTGTTAGCGTCAGCCGCTTTCATCTCTGGGACATTGGCATCAGCAGAATATGGATCGGTTCCTAATAAATCGCTGATTTCAATCTCTTTAATCCCGTACTCAGAAGCAATCTGAGAAGCTTTACCAAGGGACTGTTTGTGATCATCGGTCACGGTACTGCTACCACCGCTCACAGCTTGGCGCACTGTTCTAGCAGCGCGTTCAACTGTCTTTACACGATTAGCAACGTTTCGCACACCATCAGCAACGGCGTTAACAGCATCAGCAGGTTTAGTGAAACGCGCTTTAACTTTGTCCATTGCCTTAGCATGGTTCTCTTTCCCTTGTTCTTCTACAGTTTTTCCTTTTTCTGCGGCATAGCGTTTGGAACCAGTTAAGGAACCGTGTTCTTTTTTCTTGACTGGCATTAGTTAATCTCCTTTGATTCAAAATCTTTACAGTTATCAGCATCCGGAGTGCAAGCGATCGCAGGATACAACGCACAATACAAATCACTATCACCGCTAAAATATTTACACTTAGGGCATGGTGAAGTGTCTCTCGCAGCGCGTTTTCTGAATATTTCGCTCCATACTTCCTCTGCCTCTAATTCGCTTTGTCTATCGGCTTCTTTGGCAGCGCCAACTGTGAACATTGCACCACCAACCGTCATCCCGAAACCTATTGCTAGAGCGTGTTTTATTTGATTACTTGGCTCTATTCCGTTAAACCAAGAATATAAAGTGCAGGCACTAGAAGTTAGAATCAATCCAGCACCAGCGGCTGTCACCCAAGAGCCAAACAAACAAATTTTTTCGCCTAACTCTAAACTGCTAAATTCGATAGTGTATTTTTTGAGAAAAGACATGGTTAAAATTCCTCAATTAATGAAGCAAACCGAGCAATAATTGGATCTTCTGAGTAGTTCTGATTCTGTTCTGGAATAGGTGCGATGCGCTCAAAAGTAGATGGATCAAAGTTGTACCCAAGTTGCGTTTGCTGAGGCAAGGGAACGGGCTTATTGTCTTTATATGACCACCCCAAGCCACGAATATTTACTAAAACATAATTCAATACCTCTCCTAAATCGTCAATTTGTAATTCATCTGCAAGCGATTGTAAGTAAACTTGATTGTGTTTTTTGATTGATATTCTCATGTGATAAAATATCCTAAGATTTCGTGCCGTGTACTTGATGCGAAGTCAACGTGAGTCTGGGATTAGTGTAAGTAGCTAGTGTCCCAGACTTTCGGGTTTTAATCTTTGGCGATCGCTGCTTGCAATGCCGACAATCCATCCTCTAGGCAAATGTCGCTCCCATAGTAGGCTTTGAGTGAGTATCGATCCCAATCTTGATGGCGTTGGGCTGCTTTAATAGCTTCTAGAGCTTGTGATAGATAAAATTCGCAGGTGCGTTTGTTAGCACTAAAATCAAAAGAGGTGTCTGTGTTTTCGAGAACGGGCATTTGGGGCGATTCTAGGCAGCAGTGAGGGTATTCTTCGAGCATTTATCTACCTTATATATACGGTGTTAGGCTTGCTGGCTTTTGTTTTTAGCGGTCGCCTCCGCTGCGTTTCGCTTGCCTACTCCTTTAATATAGCGTATAAAATTTATACTAACGTTTAATATAAGGTATGGTGATAAGCTAAAAATAGCGTAATTTTCCTACAATCTATAGACTGTAACAATATAAAATTTATAAGTACAAAATTTGATTATTAACAAAGTTTATATTAAACGTTAGTACAAATTTTGTATGTTAATCTGTAAGAGTATCCATCAAACATGGTTGTAAAAGTGAAATTAAAAGAACTACGCGAAAAACACCCAAACAAGCCTAGTCAAAGAGATTTGGGCGATTTACTAGAGATTGCTGAAGGTAATTACAGAAGATTAGAAAACGGTCATGCTAAATCAATTAGTTTTGATGCCGTAAACAAGCTTTGTGCTTTTTTTAATTGCACTCCTAACGATATATTGGAATACAAACATGATTAACCCCTCTACCATCGATCCTATAGTGTGTAACACGATTCAAAATGCTGCTAAAAATCAAAATACCAGTGCTAGCAGATGGTTTGAAAGCTTTGCGTTTGATTCTTTAAAGACTATGGGTTTAATTGATAGTTCACAAGAAAAGCTAGGTGAAGTTAGAGGCGGCGATCGCAAATCCAAAAATTATCAGCAGGAAAAATGATCTGAGAAGACCGCGTAATATTACACAGTCTTAAAAATAAGAGGTTTGACAATGTTTTATTGCAAAAAGAACGGTTTATCGATACCAATGAGTTCGGAACAATTAGCAGCGATAAAAAGTTTAAAAAATATTCCTGAAGGTTTGAGATTCTATTTATACGAATTGCTGAATTTTTGTGATTTAAGAGATGAATATTTAATCACAAAAATAGGGGGTTTTTATTATCATTATCGGACAATTGTATTGTGTAAATTTGCTAAAGAAGAATATAAATTAACAATCCATTTGCCCAAATATCAAATCCGAAAACATGATTCTAAAGACTTCAAAAAACAGTTTGATTTTGAAGTCAAATTACAACAACAAACGCTTAAACTATTATTTTTACTAGTGCAAGATCATCAAATAGATGCTTACCATTATTGGCGTGAGTTATTCATCGAGTGCAGGATAGCAATGTTTTTTATAAGTACTGAAAATAATTCATTTACGACTACTCAATACTTCCAAAAATTACAAAAAGAAAATTCTGAGATGTTTCAAGATTTGGCAGATGATGATATCAATCACAATCCATTTGATAAATTAAAAAGTCCTTACACTACAGACTTTATAAAAATATGTTTAGAGCAAGCTGCAAAAAATAACACTTTTGAACTGGAGTATTTGAAACTGGGAAAAATCCGTATGGAATTTGTTTCTTTTTTGAGAAAGGAAAAACCTTTCATTTATTCAAACGATACGGATAAATTAGAATGGCGTGGAAGGTAATATTTCAATTCAGTACACTTTTTTTGTTGCTTTGTAAGGATTACAGAGCTTTTAAAGTAGCAAAAGGGTTTTCAAATAGTCGTTGTAAGGTAGAAGTATGTAAAAAGCGATTCACCATTTTGAAAGGAGCAAGCTACCAATGTAAATTTATGTGGATTTGATATCTCAGGATTTTTACAGAAAAAAAGAGTAGCAGTTCTCTGGCTGTTGCAAAGGTCATTAAGAACTTCGCCAAAACGACTGATAATCGTTTTACACAGCTGAGGAACCACCACCCAGCAATAATTAAAAAACTATTCTTAATCTTAATACCTCTACTAGCAAAGCCACAAAAAAGAGCTGCCTCGCGAATAACAGCAGGCAGAAATGAAAAACAAACAACTAATCAAAAAGTTAATTACTCCGATTGTAACCGAAAAACGCCCATACAGTCAACGTTTTGGGCTATCGGCGTATATCAGCAGAGGCGCTTTTACAGATACCTTAGAATTCCTCGAAAAACGTGACGTTACAGGCGATACGGCGGTTTTTATATTAGCTAATTTACAAGTTTTGGGTAGAGGGGGTGAAGCATGAGCTACACCCCTACCCGACACGGTAATCCTTGCCTTCACTGCGACGATACTAAAGGCAAGTGCCGGACACATAAAACTGGCGATATTCACTTGTGTGTATCCCTAGCTGGTTCTCGAAAAGGAGAGAAAAGCCAGGGGTATATTATTTTAGGAGATGATTCGACAGGTCGATGGGCGCAACTACTGCCGGAGACCGGAGAAGAATACAGCAGCGAGAAAATTAGAGAGTTGCGGGTTGAGCAACGACTTCAGGAGGAAAAAGCTAAACGCGAACGCCTAGCCGACGAAATGCCAGCCACAGGACGGGATAAGCACTACCGCGATATTTTGGGTCAACTCGGCTTGGCTTCAGAGGATAAAGCGGGTTTAGTAAGGCGCGGCTATACCCCAGAGCAAATTGCTAGATCCAATATTAAATCAGTTGAGAAGTGGCAGAAACTTGATAAAATTTATCCTGGAAACCTACCAGGAATCAACAGCCGAGGCGATGGTTTGCTCACTCACTCACCTGGCTACATTTGCCCAATCACCGACGCTGACGGGCTAATTGTGGGGTTGCAAGTCCGGAAACGAGTTTTAGCCGAGGGTGAAAGCGATCGCTACTACTTCCTCAGCAAAAATGGCAATATTCGGCTTGACGACCAAATACCATTAGCTGTGTTTCCCTCGAATGGTGACAGAATTGCCCTTGTAGAGGGTGTAGGGGCTAAACCATTCCTAACCCGCGAACGCTTAAATGTCTCAGTTATAGGCGCTGCTGGCGGTCAATGGGCATCATCTAAAATTCACCTAGAACGGGCTTTAAATAAACTAGGAGCAAAGCCAGGAGATGAAATTATCATCGACCCCGATGCTGGCAGCGTTGGCAACACAGGCGTGGTTCAGCAGTACATGCGAACTAGTGAGATATTGCGATCGCTTAATTACATCCCGGTGTTTGCTTGGTGGGGTCAGGTTAACAAAACTTTTGGTGATATTGATGAATTAGAGCCAGAGCAATTAACCGAAATTCGCTATTTATCTGTAGCAGAATTTGAGGCACTTTGCATAAAGTGGGGTGGGCTGATTCCCTCCGGTACAGGTTTTAGATGCACAGCACCAATTGATTTTCAGGAACGAATCGCCGAGGCGCAACGCAAGTTACATACTTTAAGCTATCCGGCTGATTTGGTTTGCGATCCATTAAAGAAATATTTACCTAATTTAGTTGGCAAAATTCCGACACAGGGAGTTGTGCTTTTAAAAAGTCCCAAAGGTTCAGGCAAAAGCCATCAAATAAAGAAAATTAAACAACATTGTTGTGGTCATTTTGAAGAAAAAACTACCTACCCAGAAGTACCCGAACTGCCTCTAGAACAATTAGATTTACTTGCTGCAAGTAAACAACCTTTACCCGTACCAGAGCCAATAGTTGAGAAGGTCTGGAATAAAGGCTTGGGCAGGAATTTTATTAGCATTAACGCTCGAATTGCTCTTGGTAGGGAGCAAGCTATTCGATGGGAATTTGTTTACATTGAGGATGCCGATACAGACGGCTCTCAGGAGTTTGGAGGGGAAAAGTTAGTCACACAATCTATTTTAGAAAACATTGGCGAAATTGGTCTGTGTGCTGATTCCTTGGCTAAACTAAAGTACCGCGATTGGTCGAATACATTAGTAGTTATCGATGAAATAGAACTAGTTTTAAACCACATTTCTACTAGCTCTACATGCCGTGATAAACGCTCTGAGATTCTGCAAGTTATTGAAGATAAAATCAAGGAATCTCTTGATAATGGCGGAATATTGATAGGGGCTGACGCTGATATTACCGACGTGACAGCAGATTATTTAAAAGCCCTTGCGCCCAATTATCCAGCATTCATCGTTAAGCACGATTTCAAGGGCGACCCGTGGGAGATTACTTATTACACGGGCAAACGTGATATGGTTTTAAGCCAGATAGAAAAACACTTGGAAGACCCCGAATGTGAACCTATCGCAGTGGCATTAGACAACCAGAAAGAGGCTGAGTCTCTCAGTATCCATCTAACAAGAAAATACCCACATTTAGCGAGAGAGATAGAAGGTTTAATCCGAATTGATTCTAAGGTAACACAGCAGGATTATGGCAAGGAATTTGTCAAACGACCTAACGAAAGTATCGAGAAGTTTAAACCTAAAATATTGATTTACACTCCCTCTTTAGGGGTTGGTTGCTCTATTGATGTTCACCACTTCGGTCATGTTTTCGGCTTGTTCTTTGGTAATCTAGAACCATCGCAATGTCGCCAAATGCTAGCACGGGTGCGCGACTCTGTACCGCGTACCGTGTGGGCTAAAATTCGCGCTGGTAACTCTGAAGATGAAGTTACAAGCTATTTGCCACAGGATATTAAGAAAAGGCTTTTTGCGTATCACGATACGGCGATGATTCCTTTAGGACAAGCCTTAGCATCTGCAATGGCAGAGGTGCAAGCTTCTGGAATCGACAACCCAGAAGATAAAGACATTTTACCAGTGCTAATAGAAAGTTTGCAGAAGATGCAGGGCGCTGATGGTTCTTGGAATAATCCGCATATTGACCTTTATTGTAATCAAGTAGCCAGAAGGAATTTCTCGTTAAGTCAGTTAGCGGTGCAGCTGCGCCAGGAGTTAATAGAGGAAGGGCATCACATCACGGATGAGGAGGGCGATGAAACCACCAACGCAGGCGATGCGGTGACTGCCGGGAAGGAGGAAATTAAGCGACGCGATTCTAATTTGACAGCCAATGCAGAGGATATTTCTTTTGAAGATGCCCAAGAACTTAAACGCAAAGCAGCCCGGACTACAGAAGAGGAACACAAGGTCAACAAGGCTTTTTTGAAGCACGACTTGCCAGAACTAGGGTTGACCTCAGATTTTGTTTACAAGGCGGTTCACAAGGATAATGGGCGCTGGCTAACCCAGGCTAAACTCTATTGGCACTTACAAAACCGCGATGCCCTTGCTCACAAGGATGAGAAACACTGGAAGTCAAAATTATCACAATTTAGTAAAGGAGTAACCTGCCTCTGGGATGTAAAAACAGATGCACCAAAAGTCGAGGCGATAATTAAGTCCGGGTTGCTGAATTGGGTCAAACTCGACGATTTGGAGACTGAATATAGTAGCGAGTGTGAAGGTGGTCAGCAGTTCCTCAGCCAAGCGATCGCCAACAAGAAACAGCTAAAAATTGCACTTGGCATCACAGTTAAAGACGATAGCATCCCCATCAAACTGGCTAACCGACTTTTAGACCGCATAGGACTTAAGCTAGCTTACAGTAGCCGAACCGAAACCACAAAGTACTACAAACTGGATGAGGAGCTAGCAACCGACCCCGACCGCCAAGCCGTTTTTGATGCTCTAAATTTAAAGTGGGAAAAAGAGAAAATTAAAATGGCTGAACGTAAGGCAGGGCAAGAATCACAGCGGATGACGAACGAGAATAATATCTTAATAAATAATCGAGCATCGTCAGGAAATAATAAGCCAGAAGAATTACCAGAAAATCATGTAGTAGAACATACTACAGAGGAGTGGTTAAAGCCGGAAAATTTAGTTGATACTGCTGCTTTGTTGGAAGCTTGCGAGAGTGCCGAGATGATAGAAGATGTTAGGGCTGCTGTACCCTCCTACGTCCTTAAAGCAGCAAGTAAGTTACTACAGCCGTCCAAGTTTATCCAGTTGAAGCAATGGGTTTCACAGCTTAATTCTGTGGCAACTGTTCAAGCTGAGGTTTTAGCTGATACCGCCGTTTTATTAGAGGCTTGCGACGATATCGAGATGCTGGCAGATTTACGAAAGTATAGCGATATACCGCCTGATGCATTCAAGGTCGCTTCTAGGCGCTTGGAGGCGAACAAACGGGAACAAATAAAGCAATGGGTACTGGAACT
>JBPCQW010000117.1:0-4971 GCA_050997715.1 Hassallia sp. | reverse complement strand
CAGTATTTGATTTAAAAGCTAGCAACCCTGGATTTGTAGCAAATTCCACCGAACCCGTTCTCAAAGTTGTCCCCGAAAACTCTCTCAAAGCCGAAGTATTTCTAACCAATAAAGATATCGGTTTCGTTAGAGCAGGAATGCCTGTAGATATAAGAATTGACTCTTTTCCCTTTAGCGAATTTGGTGATATTAAAGGTACACTAGAATCAATCGGTTCCGATGCTTTACCACCTACCGAAATTCGTCCTTACTACAGCTTTCCAGTGACAGTACGTTTAAATCAGCAAGCACTTATACTCAAAGACAAACAACTACCTCTTCAATCAGGCATGTCAGTAAGTGTCAACATAAAACTCCGAAAACGCACAATTTTAAGCATCTTCATAGACGGATTTACCCAACAAATAGAAAGCCTCAAATTCATGAGATAAATGTAGTAAGCGCTTCAACGCTTTATACTACTCCCTTCCCGCTCTAAAATTACCTATCTTTTCTTTGTGTGTGCCTCTGCGTCTGGAGCGTGAGATAAAAAAATATTTCGGTATTCTTCCATCGGTAAAGGAGTAATTCATAAATTCAAATGGACTGGAACCAACTCGTACAAACTGCACTAAGTCAGTACAATATTACCGATGCGAGATTATTTTTCATCGGTCATAGCGAAAATGTAACCTTTCGCATAGAAACATCTGACACTATATCAACAAATAGTAACGAACCAGTAAAATTTCTTCTTCGCATCCATCACCCAGTTGCCCAACAAAGCGATTCAATTTGGCAGCAGCACAACGTAATCGAGTCAGAACTTTTGTGGCTATCAGCATTACATCGCGATACCAATCTAATAGTACCGAAGCCAGTGCAAAACAAAAATGGCACCTTCGTCACCTCTATAAAAATTGATAAAAAACTATCGCTTAATTGCACTTTAATGCAGTGGGTTGACGGTTGCCAAATCAGTACCCAACCTACACCGAACCAAGCTTGGCAAATTGGCGAATTAATGGCACAATTGCATCAACACACCAGCCTTTGGGAGTTACCTTCAGGCATCGTGCGACCAAAATACGACTGGGAGCAGTTACAAACCTCACTCATGAGGCTGCATCTGGTGACGATATCTGACGCTAATTTTGCGGTGCTGGAGACAGTAGTCAAGCAAATTGCTCTAGTCATGACAGCGTTAGAAAAAACACGTTCTTGTTGGGGTGTGATACACGCAGACCTAAACGAAAATAATTATATCTTTCATGAAGATGAAGCGCGAGCGATCGACTTTTCGCGTTGTGGCTTCGGTTATTATCTTTATGATATTAGCTCTACACTGCTACATCTGCTTTGTGAAAACCGTAGAGCGTTCGTTAGTGGTTATCAAAGCGTGCGCTTATTACCTGATGACTATGAAAATATATTAGAGGCGTTTTTTCTCGCGGCAATGATAAATAATTTTGCATTTCACGCATCAAATCCCAACGAGCGCGATAATTTATTGGAAAACATACCCTACCTAACTGAGACACTTTGTAGCAGATATCTTCAAAGCGAACCATTCTTATTTTACTACTACTAAAGAAAGAGGAATAATTACTTCTTCAAGATGAGGCGCAACTAATCAATTAGCTGCTTAGGTTGAGAATACCAACCATTAAGCCTAAAAACTATGAATAAGACATTACTCTCGACTTTAATCTTTGCGTTCTTACTCTTGTTCATCCTTTCTCCCTTTGCTGGACTTGCTAGTTTAATGCTCGTGTTGTTAGTTGCAGCGTTTTTCTCTTTAGTAGGAAATATATTTCAAGCAATTATTGGTAGTAAGAGCAATTCTCAATCACAAAAAGAAGCTCACGACTAAAAGCATTTATTTTGGGATGTTGAAAAATTGTGCGATCGCGAAAAACAAGATACCCGACTTATCTAAGAAGTCGGGTATCTGAAACCAAATATTAGTATACCTCAATACCGTTCAGTTAAGCCCAAAATACTTTTACCTTTTATCTTTTGAAGACATCATCAATTACAAATTATTGGAATCTTGAGGGTGTCCACAATGTTTACAATGTGGCAAATTTTTGTAAGTAAAATTGTGGCAGTTTTGGCATTCAACGTATTGATAATAACCGCAGTGCGGACAATAAACATCATGGTGCTGAATTTTCTTAGCACAATTGAGACAGCGTGATTTTTGAACTCTGCTAGCTGCCTGGACTTTAGGATTAAAGACAATTTTTTGGAGAAACTTGATAATTCCAAAACCAATAAGTGGAATCAGCAAGACATAAGCATAACTAATTAAGAAAAGTAAACCGCCAAAAAGGGTGCTAACGATATCAAAGATAAACTGAAATATTGCGCCTATTTGCAGAAATTCAAATATTTTCAGTAATAGCGGGATAAAAAAGATAACCAGCAAATGCCAGCTAATTAGTGAGATGAGTCCATGTCCTCTCCTCTGAGCAAATTTATAACTTGATAAAGCAACAACAATCAGCGGTAAAAGAAACAGAGACTGAAAAGCAAGCTGAATGCTTGGATACCAAAATGACGCTTGCTGATAGCCCTTTTCAACTGCCGTAAATTTATCATTATTCTTAAGGAAAGCTATAAAATTAACGCTTTCTGGTTTTGCAAGCAGTACATTTTTCAGATTATAAATTTCATTTTTCAGCAGAGAATTTTTTTTGCTGTTTTGGTCTAACTCCTGTTTGGCTTTTTCAGCACGAACTGAATTAATTGATTGCCCAGGAGCCTGACCTGCTATTTTTTCTAAGAGCGTTGAGTCATATTGAGCGCGAATATTACGATTGGTTTGTTCAAGTGAACTAATGTCTGCTTCTTTCCGAACAATGGTCTTGATGATTTGCTGCTTCTCATCGGAATTTTTAATCTTATCTTTGTAAGTTGCATAATTCAAGCATATTTCAGAAACCTTACCTAGATGTCCTGCTTGTGGTTGTTGATAAGTTTGCTGTAATGATGGTGAATTGATAGTGTTATATGTTGGTGAAAGCTTTAAAATTTCATAATCTTTATCTTTGATAGTTTGTGCCCGGTAATTTTTCCACTCGGAGTAACATGCATAAACCTGAGTCGGATTCAGATGCCATTTACTAATATCATCTAACCCCGTAAAAACATTAATTAAAATAAAAATATCAATCAAAATAATGACAATCAAGCTCACTTTATTCACTGGTTCGTTGTTGATTGTCCTTGAATTACGGAAAAACTGACTCCAAAGACGACGTATTCTGGCAAGCATATTGTTTTTTAAGAGGACTTACGAAAAATTGACCCGAAAATCTATGATGCTTATATTGGAGAATATAAACTAGCACCTAACTTCATCATTATAATTACCAAAGAAAATGACCAGATTTTTGCTCAAGCTATTGCACAATCGAAAGCTAAAATCTACCCCGAATCGGAAACTGAATATTTCTACACGCTAGTTTATGCCCAAATAACCTTTGTCAAAAATAAAGAAGGAGGAGTGACAGAGTTAATTCTGCACCAAAATTGACAAGAAATGGCTGGTAAAAAGATTAAGTAAGTACTAACATTGACCTTAAGCAGTTTCACGGTTCTCAGATGGTTTCTTGCCCAGATATAACATGATGATAGTCTGAGCGTGAATGTCCTACTGTAGCGTGCCTGTATGTGCCTGTAAACTATGGAACTTTTGCTGACAACTTATGATTCTGCTCTCTTCAACAAAATCGGCTTCTATGTTGGTCAAGCAATTATTGCCATTCAAGACAAGCAACCAGAATTATTACTGGAAAAATATAGAAACGTACCTTGGAGCAGCCGCCATCAATCAAGTTTAACAGCAAAATTAACAGAAATACTTCGCCCAAGTCAAGACTGGGACACATTAATTAAGATATTGCAAGGATTTCTAAAAGTTTTATTAATTCCTGAATCTTTTAATTCACCAATATTAATAAAATTAATTGAAGACATTCGTCTACTAAATCCTGCAAAAGTTGAGTTAAATGGTTCAAGCAGCCATAGCAGAGTTACACCAGTATCATCAGAAATAGTTACTAATGGCTCTTTGTCGCAGACAAAAATAGCAGTTTTACTTTTAGATGCAGAAAACTTACAAATAAACGCCGATATTGAACAATTCTTAACAACAGTTTGCACTTGCCCGATTCAAGTTAAAATTGCCTTTGCTAATTGGCGCAGCATGGGTAAACTAGATATTGAATTTCATCAGCGTGGTTACGACTTGATTCATGTCCCCGCAGGTAAAGATCATGCTGATGGAAAAATGATAGCTTTTGGCTCGTCAATTCATGAGCATTACCCAAAAGCTAAGGAAGTTTTAGTTTGTTCATCAGACACGGTAATGACTAACCTGTGCAACCATCTTCAGCAAAATGGATTAACAGTGTATCGGGTTAGCAAGCAAGGAAATAATATAACAGTACTTAATATCTCTACAGGTAAAAATGATACTTATTCTCTGAATATCTTACCAAAAATACCAACAATTGAACAGTTTATTCATCAACTAAAAGAGTTAATAAAAGCAGAGCAAAAGCGAACGAAAAACTGTTGGGTAGAACTTGCTACTCTTTCTCAGATGTTCAAGGTAAAATACCAATTAACTATCAGTCAAGTTGTCTCTCAACATCTCCCCGGTAAAAAGGCAAGAGATATTTTTCTTGATTATCCTGCGGAATTTGTGGTTCACCAAATGAGTGAACAGTCTGAATTCTATGTGACGCTGTTTGAAATCAATCAAGTGCAGCAACTAGATATTAACAATGACGATATTCAACAAACTAATGTAGCATCATTATCAAGCATTAATTCTAAGACAGATTTGGAACAAGCGCTGAAGAATATTATAAACAAGTTAACTACTGAATCTTCTAATAGCTACATTTGCATTGGAATTTTAGGTAGCAAATTTAGTCAAAAACATGGGAAATCGATTACTAACCAAATCAAATCTTTGTA
>JBPCQW010000110.1:0-2735 GCA_050997715.1 Hassallia sp. | reverse complement strand
GTTTTATATGAGCCAGGAACAGAATTTGGTCCTCCTGGGCAGGATGAAACTATCGGTCTTGCCAGGTTAAATATTTGTGCGCCTACTCCTGGCACAGGTTCAATTGGCGATACCGTTTTCCAAGACCTCAACGGCAACGGCGTACAAGAGCCTGATGAAGTGGGAGTTAGCGGCGTCAGGGTGAGATTGTTTGGTCCAGGACCAGATGGTATTATTAACACCCCCGACGACAACCAAATTGCCGAACAATTCACTGATAACACGCCAAATATAGGAATTGGTGGCAGAGGTAATTATACCTTTAATAATTTATCACCAGGAATTTACAGAGTAGAATCGGATACTCCCCCAGGCAATCCACCCAACGATCGCGCTACTCTCACTACCGGTCGCAATCCGATCATTGTCAATCTCGCGGCTAATCAAAACTTCCTTAATGCCGATTTTGGCTTTAACATGACAGGATTTAGTGGCAATAATCCTGGTTCAATCGGCGATACAGTATTTAACGATCGCAATAATAATGGAATTCAAGATCAAGGTGAACCGGGAGTTCCCAATGTTACCCTCACCTTAACTCTTCCCGGACCCGACGGTAGATTAGGTACTGGCGACGACACCACACAAACGACTACCACCAACAACAACGGTAATTACAGCTTTAATAATTTGCCGCCTGCACCTTACAGAGTTACAATTACCCAACCTTTCGACTTTCCCCTAATTACCACTGGTAGTCCGCAAGTAGATGTTAATCTCTCATCAGGTCAGACGTTAAATAACGTTGATTTTGGCTTGCGGCGTCCACCTGGGGGTACTATTGGTGATTTTGTCTTTAATGATAGAAATGGCGATCGCACTCCTAACCCAGGCGAAACCGGAATTCCCAATGCCACCGTAACTCTGAGAAACTCTAGCAATCAAATAGTTGCTACCACTACAACTAATAACAACGGTAACTATATCTTCACGGGCTTGCCATTAGGCAATTACACCGTTGAGGTAACAACACCGGGCAGTGGTTTTAACCCAACCACTAACACAACCTTGACAGCTAACCTAACTGAAGCAAATCCAGATAACCTCGATATTGACTTCGGTTTCCGTGGTGGTGCTGTAGGTGCGGCAAATACTGGTCTGCGCTTGGTAAAACGAATTACCAACGTCTTTAGAAATGGTCAGCCTGTCAACGTTGCCAATTTCAACACCTTTGTCGATGACGCTAATGATAATAACGACAATATATTACAGCAAGCCGGACGCCCGCCTCTCGGCGTTACCCAAATAGAAACGGCTTTGCAAAGCAATGATGAAGTAGAGTACACAATTTATTACCTTGCCGAAGGAGATCAAGAGATCCGAAACGTCAGCTTCTGCGATTTAATTCCACCTGAGACAAGCTATACTTCCGGGGAAATTTTAGTCAATCGAGCCGGTACAAATAGTTTGCTAACTAACGCTGAAGATAGCGACCAAGGAACATTTTACACTCCCTTACGAGAGTTACCTCGGCCCAATCAATGTCTGAGTCAAACAAATACTAAAGGTGCAGTGATTGTCAATTTGGACACTATCACCCCTAATAGTAACTTCGGTTTCTTGCGCTTCCGCGTCAGAATCGATTAAAACTCTCTTTTTAGTTACCAGGCTTATGTCTGGTAACTATAGCAATTCTCAGTTGCGTGCAAGTAGCGACTGGTGTGGCGTCTCTATATTTATTTTTTGAACATGTATGTGATTGAAATGAGAACCGCTATAATTTCTGTTGGTTCTGTATAAGAAAAATTTGACACTAAATTAGGTATTATTATTGAGGCTTTTACTTATCAGCTTAAATATTAAAGTTCCTACTCCCAATGCAAAAAACTAAGTTTATTAGGTTAATGACCACGAGTGCAGTGCTATTATCTACCTTCATCATGGAGGGAAAAATTGCCCAAGCATTACCTCGTCCCGTTGCCCTTTTGAGAGCTAAATGTGTGAGCAGTGGACTTGGCACTTCCCGCGAGCAAAATGTTGATGTTTCTATAGGCAAAGCAGTTTATACAAGTCAGTTTTATTTAGGAGCAGGCAACCGCTCGGCTTCGTTGACTTGTAAAATTAAACCAGATAATCGCCCGGAATCTGCTTTTCAAACTTTCAATTTGGGATTTGGAATACCTGACAATGACCCAACAACTCCAAATGTGGTAGTTAAGGTTTACTTGGATGGTCAGCAAGCTGAAAGCCGAACTGTAATTGCAACACAGCCAATTTCATTATCACTTGATGTCAGCAATGTTAGTAATGTTGCTATAGAAGCTGTTTGCTCTCGCTCAAACGAGTATTGCGGCAGAGTTTACTTTTACAAAGCCGATTTAGAACGCAAAATTGTCTCTCCACAACCGAAAAAGTAAATTTGTTATTTGTTAGTGGTTAGTGGATAACTGTTAACCGTCAACTAACAACGCTCCAACCATCAACGCTCCAACCATCAACTAACCTAAAAACCACTTTCATCAGTTTCCGTTGTAGTTTCACTATCTATATTATCGGATTCTTCAGTAGAGACGTTCCGTCGGAACGTCTCTACTTGATGTTGGCGATGATTTTGAGGATGGGATTTACCTAATTTCGGCAACTCTTGTTTTGCTAAATTATCGGCTGCTTGCTTAAATAATGGGTCCATTTTATCTCGCCAATATTGAATATTCGGCAACTTTTCTGGATGGTCTTTATAAGCTAAAACTTTATCC
>JBPCQW010000093.1:0-11382 GCA_050997715.1 Hassallia sp. | reverse complement strand
CCTTTCCCCCTTCCCCTTTCCCCCTCTTCAAATCCCCCTGTCCCCCTCCCCCCTCTCCCCTATGGGCAAAAGTCGCGAACCGTGTATCAGTCTGGCACTGTACCACGCCTTTAAGTGGTCTGTCGTCAGCCCTATGCTTTACACTTACTTTCAGGGTAAGGTTTATGATTCCCAAAACGTGCCCAAAACTGGACCTTTGGTGATAGTCAGCAATCATGCAAGTAACTATGACCCGCCAATTGTTTCTATTTGTGTAGCTCGTCCGGTAGCGTATATGGCTAAGGAAGAATTATTTAAAATCCCGATTTTGCGAACTGCGATTAAATTATTTGGTGCTTATCCGGTGAGTCGGGGAAGTGCCGATCGCGCTGCTATTCGTTCAGCTTTAGAATATTTAGAAAATGGCTGGGCTGTGGGTGTGTTTTTACAAGGTACACGCACCCCAGATGGACGCATTACAGACCCCAAACGAGGTGCTGCACTTCTAGCTGCAAAGGCAAAAGCACCACTATTACCCGTATGTTTGTGGGGTAGTGAGAAAATTGAGGTAAAAGGTTCGGCAATACCTCATGCTGTTCCGCTGACAGTCAGAATTGGCAAGTTGATTGATGCTCCTAGTTCTACTAATAAACAGGAATTAGAGGCAATAACACAACAGTGTACAATAGCAATTAATGATTTGCACGCCTTAGGGCGATAAGTGGAGATGTTAGAGAAATATGCTTAAAGGAGGTAGCGATCGCCTCTGTTATTTTGTGACTATAAGCTGATCGTACTTTCTTTCAATACAGCATATGAGGGGCTTTGAATTTAATAATCTTTGGCAAAGATTAAATAATCTCGCATTAGTTCGCTTTTTACTTTTAGTTGCTTCTGGTTGGGCAATTACACAGCTTTTATCTTACTTTGAAGCGGTCATTGTTATTTTCACATTTGCAGCAATTTTGGCTTTTTTACTCAGCTATCCTGTCAAATGGCTACGGCGTATTTTGCCCCACGGTATAGCAGTTGTTTTTGTTTTTTTACTTAGTATTGTGTTTATCGGTGGTTTAGCAATCACTGTAGGTTTAGCAGTTTTATCTCAAGGGCAACAATTAATTGAGAGTGTAACTCTATTTTTAAACTCTTTAATACCTTTTGTAGAACGATTAGAAGAATTTCTACGTAACCGTAACTTGCAGATAGATTTAAGCGTATTAGAAACGCAATTGCGCGACCAAGCTATATCAATGTTAGTAACAAGTTTGACTATTTTCCAAAGTTTCATTACTAACTTTGTGACTTTCATTTTGATTGCCGTTGTCGCTTTTTTTATGCTTCTTGATGGCGAAAAACTTTGGGATCTTATCTTAAAAGTGATACCGAGCCAGCGACGCGCTAGATTTACAAGGATAATCAGACGCAGCTTTTTAGGATTTTTTCGCGGTCAGTTGATATTAACTTTGTTTTTATCAGTTTCTACTTTCATGATTTTCTCTTTACTAAATGTACCTTTTGCCTTAATTTTGTCAGTGATAGTGGGTTTGCTTGACATTATTCCCGGAATAGGAGCCACATTAGGAGTTGGTGTAATTACTTTAATTGTGCTGTCTCAAAGTGTTTGGCTAGCGCTCAAAGTATTAGTAGCATGTATTATACTTCAACAGATACAAGACAATTTGATTTCGCCGAGAATTATGCAAGATGCGCTGAATATTAATCCGGTGGTAGTATTTTTTGCCTTGCTTGTAGGTGCTAGAGTGGCTGGTTTACTGGGAATTTTTATCTCTATTCCTATCGCTGGAGTAATAGTTTCTCTATTTGAAATTGATGAGATGAAAGCAGAGGTTTAGTTAAAAAGTGCCGTAGAGACGTTCCATCGGAACGTCTCTACGAAGATTAGTGGAACGTCTCTACGAAGAGTAAGGTAAAATGCTTTTTAAGCAGAGAAAAACTGGGCAGTTATGCAAGATTTAAAAGCCGAATTAACCCAAAATTTAGATGAAGCTGAGTGGGAATGGTTAATTCCTCACGTACAGCGTGATGCGTTAATATTGGTGCCAATTGAGTTAAACTTGCTCGATGTAGGAATAGCGATCGCTAGCGATAACACCCCCCAAGTACAACAATGGATTGATCAACAATTGCTTGCTAAACCCTCAGTTACACAAATTGGCGAATGGAATTGCGAAATCACTAAGCGATTTAACACTTTGATTGTACAGCCATACGTTCTCATTCAAGAAAAAGCCGCCGCCTAAGTTTTATCTGGCAGCATTACCGCTTATTTTTCATTTCATCGGCGCCTGTGTAGCCAGTTGTCATCCAAACTAAAGCTCTAGCACCATCGCGGACTGATTTTTCAATTGGTTCAGGCGATCGCTCAGAAGGAACCGACACTGGTTTAAATATAATACCCCGACTACCTAAGACAATCTCCCCAATTACACAGGCGCGGCGCATATGATAATCTGACGTAATCAAATACACACTCTTAATGCCGCGTTTTTCCAAATCATCCACCAATGTGGTAAAATTTGTAACTGTATCTACCGCTTCATAGTCCAAGTGCAAACGTCGGGGATCAACTCCGGCTTTAGCAAACACTCTTTCAGTAGTCTTTTTTGGGCTACCACCAGTAATCCAAATTGGTAAATTTGGATTCTGACGGGCAAAATCTGCTGTAAACTTCTCTCGTTCTAATCTCGCAGTCGAACCACCCAAAACTAAGACCGCTTGGGGTTGCACAACTTGGCTTTTGACTTCGTTATATCCCAACCACATTAAGAGCGGTAGGGCAATAGCCATAAATCGAAAAGATTTACCTGTAAAAAGTAACTTATTCAAGGCTCTACTACTTCGTCTGTTCAGAGAATTTTCTCTAATTAAGAAGAAAAACAATTATTTTGGGCAGCATTTTGAAAAAACTACCCAAATATGAACTTAGATAATTTATCGCAAAAAAACCACGCTCTCGCGAGTTTTGCAATATCCTACCCCGTATCGAACCATCTATAAAGAAAGTCCGACAACTTTATTCATTTAATTGTTTCCAGACGACGGGACTGGCCAGGTTCGAACCGGCGACCTAGCGCTTCAGATTTGTGTGAGTTTCCCCACTCTCCGGACTATACCTTCACCATAGGCTTTTTAGCCTTTAGGCGGTGGCCGTTATGTTTTGGGAGATTTTTATTTTGTAGAGCATACTTTCGTGGATATAAGGACTAATGAAAGAAAAGAACCTTTTCCCTTCTTGAGTCCCCATTCGTAGACGAGAAAAATCTTTACTTTTATTCAACCCCCACTTAAATCCCCAAACTTCAGAGAAATAAGAAATTATAATCTCATTTTCTTCTTTGGAAATATAAGTATTCAGAGTTATTTCAACAGCATGGATTTTACCATTTTTTTTCTTGAAGGACTTAGAACCATCATCCATAAACCATATAGCTATTCCTTGGGGAGTTAACAGGTTAAGGAACTTTCTAGTTATAGTTTTAGTTCCTGCCTTATATAGCTTCTTAACCAAAACCCGTGTTACCGGAATTAACTTAGGGTCTATGCGAATTAGGCTATAGCCTTCTTTGGTATCCCATCGTCGGACATTGACTGATTTTCCTGTTATTTGTTCAAGAAGAATTTTCTTAAAAAGAATATACTCTTCTTGCTTGGATGAATGTTGAATAAAGAAGTTTTTCTTACTTCTACCTCCATCACCCAATAACATTCCAACCAGAATACCTCTTTGCTCTACTTTTGATAAGACATGGTAGTCTATCTTGTTTTTCTCCTTAAAACCAGTCTCTGCACCTTCTCTACCAAAATTAGGTAGAGCTTGGCTCAAGATTACCTTATCTGCTGCCAGACTTAGGCTTCCTTGAATTTGACCACATTCACTCATAAAGTTTCCTTCATGGTGCCCGATTATTCAGGAGGCGCTCGCTCTATCCAGCTGAGCTACAGCCCCAAAAAAAGTGCGCTTGTAGAATTATAGCAGTTTTAGCTAGACTGCCACGAATTGTCCCAAGAACCGCCGCCTACTTCTAATCCACACAGAAAACTATGTGCTTTCAGGATTGTTTTGGATTTTGTTCCACTTAGTTCGCGTAACTCTAAATCGAGTTTTCCTTGCATCGTGTCCCGACAACAGAACATCAAACCGTTGGCGCTGGGCGCACGCAGTGGTGTACCTGGTAGATGGGTAGTTCCAGTTAATTCAACTTCATAATTTAAGTTTCGGGCTTGCATTTGCCATCTACCCCAAGGCTGAATATTCCAAGAAACTTGTGAATTCCAAGGAACAAATTCATAAAACTTATCTTGATAATGCAAGCCAATCATGGCAACAGATTCCATCCACCACAGCACACCCCGTCTTCCACCACCTGCGGTTAATGCTAAGTTGGGTTCAGAATCAAAGCTATTACAATTTAACCAAAACCATTTTTGCGGAAAAGCACCACCCCAATTTTTCTCTCCGTAAGCTGGGGCATCGGTGAATTCGTAGATTTTACCATTCCAGTCAATCCAACCGCTAGCCAAACCGTGAGCCATCAAAATTTGCCATCCGGGTTCAAATATCGGCAAAAAGGATACTATGCCTGCGGTAGATTGTTGTAATTGTCCTTTATTACCCCAGCCGTATGTTGGTTTAATTTCATACTCCCAACGGCAATAATTACCAGTAGCTGGATCGCGAATTATTCCTTGATTTAATGTGGCTGTAGCTTGATAACCTTCTTGAATATAACGGTCAAACTCTGAGCTTAAAAGGTATAAGGGTTGACTTTGTAAATCGGTTTTACCCCAATGACCGAAAGCCAAGACATCGTTTCTTGCCCAAAATTTGTTAACATCTGGAAAAGTACGTAACAAATATTCATCATTGGGACCGAGAATTTGCGCGGCACCACCGCTGTGGGGTTTACCACCGATGGGGTCTTCGATAGAGTACATAAAAGCGAAGGTTTGCTCAATTTCCGGTAAGGTTACGCGATAATACCAACCTTCAAAGAAGCGTCTGCTACTGCGATCCCAATGATAACCGCTGTGGGGGGTTTGAGTTGACTTAAAAGGATTTGTGGAAATAGATAACATAGATTTACACATCTGTTTATTTCCCAGTATGCCCGATGTCTGACGACAACCCGCTACCGCATCTACGTCTGGATATTCATCATGCTTATGAAATTCTTGGTTTAAAACCTGGTGTTTCTCAGATAGAGGTGAAGCAAGCTTACCGTGAGCTAGTTAAAGTTTGGCATCCAGATCGTTTTTTTGCTCAACAGGAAAAGCAGAAAGCTGAGGAAAGAATCAAAAAAATTAACGAAGCTTATAACCAATTAAAGTATTATCAGCCGATCGCGGCAAATGAATCTTCACCAGCAAATTACACAGAAATTCACATTCATCGCTTTGATGCGGAGGCATTCTATGAGTTGGGAAGAGAGAATGTCAGGAAAAGAATGTATCAAGAAGCGATCGCCAACTTTACCCAAGCTATTCGCTTAAATCCCAAATATATTAAAGCATACAAATATCGAGGGCTAATTTGTTCAGAGCTTGGATATGAGTATAGAGCCACTGCTGATTTAAATAAAGCCGCACAGTTGGAATGGGAATTAAAATATCCAGGCACAGTATTTACACCACCACCAAAATCGGTATCAAAACCTGTGACACTTAAACACAGATTGTGTCAAAAGATAAAAAAATTACTGCGGTTAAATAAGCGAAAGACTTAGATCCCCGACATCTCAAAGAAGTCGGGGATCTAGTTTCGTTACACATTACTAGTAATGGGGAATACTAAAGGGTAAATTTATTTACTGCTCATGTTTATGCAAGACTTAATACCTGTACGTACTCTCAAAGAACATTCAGATAAGGTTACATCCGTTGCCTTCAGCGCTGATGGGCAAATATTAGCTAGTGGCAGTAAAGATAAAACCGTAAAAATTTGGCACTTGACAAAAAAGGAACCCGAAACTCTCAAAGGACACGGAGAATCCTCTTGGTCTGGGGGTGTTAATTCAGTCGCATTTAGCCCCGATAGCAAGAAATTAGCCAGTGCTAGTGATGACAAAACTGTTAAATTGTGGGATGTGCTTACTGCAAAAGAAATTTGCACCTTAACTGGACATGAAGAAAATGTTTGCTGTGTTGCCTTTACTCCAGATGGAAAAACTTTAGCCAGTGGTAGTAAAGACAAAACAATCAAACTTTGGTCATTAAACACACAAAAAGAAATACATACCCTAAACGTGCATTCAGATGACGTTTTATGCCTTGCTTTCAGTCCGGATGGAAAGATTTTAGCCAGTGGTGGTGGTGGTAATGACAAAACAATCAAACTATGGGATTTGGCTAAACAAAAAGTTTTAACCCTCAAAGGTCATGCTGACTGGTTTGGGGGGATAAATTCCATTGCCTTCAGTCCAAAATGCAAGATTTTAGCCAGTGGTAGTAAAGACAAGACTATCAAACTATGGCAGGTGGATACAGGCAAGGAAATTCGCACTCTAACGGGACATTCTGATGATGTTTGTTCTGTAGCTTTCAGTCCAAATGGCAAGATTTTAGCTAGTGGTAGCAAAGACAAGACTATCAAGCTATGGCAGGTAGATACGGGCAAGGAATTTTATACTTTTGCAGGATCTGAAGATGCAGTGTATTCCGTTGCCTTTAGTCCAGATGGTAAAACGCTTGCTAGTGGCAGTGGAGATAAAACTATTACCCTATTGCCTTGTGAGTAAGGCTGTCATTGCTAATATTCCGTTACTTTTGAGTAAACCACGTTGCCCAAATCTTAAGAAAAGTTTCGCAATTGTTGCGATAAGTTAATGGTAATCAACTTTAGTAATATGACTGCTGCGTTTGAGAGAAGTAATGCTAACTTATAAACAGGTGCAGAGAAGTTAAACCTTCAACCAAAACCCTTCAGATTAGAGCCTGTGCCTCCTGCTCTAATGTCCTCGCAATAACTGCTCGATTGTCGTATCCTGAGAACGTGTTTTAGCCTTGAGTTCATGTAAAGTCGTTTTGGAGGTTTTTGAACGCACAGCCAAAAATGCCTGTCTAGTTGGAATCAAGGATGCACAATTTTTGAGTATCAAGCATTGCGAGTCTTGTCCACATTAGTTGAGTTAGTTACCTCTGATTATTTACTCTTCTCAATCTATTAAATCGCTTATAAACCGCTCAAGCTGCTGAGATATATCCATCGTAGCTTTGGGCGGTTTAATATATGTGAGTTAACTTCAAACTCCTAACTCCTAACTTTTAATTAGCGTAATTACAGTAACTTCTGGTGGGCAAAATAAGCGTCCTGGGAAATAAGTTCCTAAGCCGCGATTGACGTATAATTGATTTTCTCCTACATGATGAAAACCTTGCGCCCATTCCCAATATCGCACTACTTTAGAACAGTCTCCGCGCAAAATGGGCACCCAACGCCGCAGTTTTTTGGGAAGTATTTTTAGAAGCTTTTTATAATAAACTATTACTGGACCAACGCCAGGAATGACAATGTGACCACCGTGGGTATGACCTGATAGTTGCAAGTCTACTCGCCATTGTTGCAATATTTTAGCTGTATCTGGATTATGCGATAAAACTATGCGGGGTGTTGCAGAATCTATTTGATTCATCACTGGTGCGGGATTGAATTCTCTTGACCAATAATCGGCTAGTCCTACTAGTGGTAATTCTTTTCCTAGGGGATAAGCGATTTCATTCCAAAGAACATGAATCCCAATACTATTTAAGGCGGTGGTAATTTCTGTTTTGGATTTGTTGTAATGTATATCGTGGTTGCCGAGTACGGCATAGATACCACAGCGACTTTGCAGATGTTTGAGTCGATGTACCAGTTGATGAATTGGGGTAGGGTCGTCGGTTACGAAGTCGCCGGTTAATACAACTAAATCGGGTTCAGCTTCGTTGCTGAAAGCGATCGCTTGTTCTAACATTTCTTCACTTAACCGCAAACCATCGTAGTGAAAATCTGACAATTGCACTAGTTTTGTGCCTTCTAAAGATGTTGGAAGTTCCGCTATCTTTATCGTCAGGTTATCTACTCTTAAAGATCCTGTTAACAACCAGTGCATGGCGCCAGATACTCTCCTCATACTAGCGCTTATAGCTTACCAAAATTTAAATTGTTATTTGTTATTTGTTAGTGGGCAATGGGCATAGAAATAATCTCATTCCTAATTTCCCCTTTACTCTTTACCCCTCTTAACCCTCTAAGGTGATTACTGTAACTTCTGGTGGACAAAATAAACGTCCTGGAAAATAAGTTCCTAAGCCGCGATTGACGTATAGTTGATTTTTACCGACTTGATGCAAACCTTGCGCCCATTCCCAATGACGGACTACTGAGTATTCTTTTCGCAAAAATGGAACTCGTCGCCGTATTTTCATTGGTATTTTTCGCAGGATTTTGCGATAATAAAGCAGCGCGGGTCCCATTTTCGGAATCGTAACTTGACCACCGTGAGTATGACCAGATAGTTGCAAATCTACTCGCCATTGTTGCAATAGTTCGGCTGTATCTGGATTGTGGGATAATACAATGCAAGGTATCGCCGGATCTAGTTGATTCATAACCAATCCGGGGTTAAATTCTCGTGAGTAGCGATCGCTTAATCCTACTATTGGTAATTCTTTTCCTAACGGATACGCGATTTCATTCCACAAAACGTGAATTCCGATACTGGTGAGAGCGGCTGTAACTTCGGCTTTAGAATTGCGATAGCAGATGTCGTGGTTTCCTAATATAGCGTAAATGCCCAAGCGACTTTGTAAATGTTTGAGTCTTAGCACCAGTTGGTGAATCGGTTCTGGAGTGGTGGTGATATAGTCGCCGGTTAATAAAACTAAATCTGGTTCGGCTTCGTTACTGAGAGCGATCGCTTTATCTAACATATTTTCACTCAGCCGCAAACCATCATAGTGAAAATCTGACATCTGCACCAGCTTTAAGTTTTGTAATGATGCGGGTAAACCAGCAATCTTAACCGTCAATTTCTCTACACTCAACGGTCCAGATAACAACCAGTGCATAATTTACTTCATATCATAGCTTGGCGCTTACAGCTTAACTAAAAATATAGCGATCGCCTGTCACAACCGAAACAACTTTGTCAAAAATTCATCAACAATCTAGGCTATTACGTATTTATACTGAATTTACTTCAATACAGCTTTACTTTTGAACTCATATCGGTAATTCACTTACAACAGTTTTCACATTACTTTGGTCTATACATTTAAAAATGACTGTAATTCAGAATTCTTTTTAATCAAAGATATATTATTTACATCTGTCAAAAGCTGTGAAAACTATCTATGTCTACGGCAGGGTTAATTAATAAACCATGATTTATAAGATTTCGTAAGTAATGTGCATTTATTTAACTTAGTAATTTTAGTTACTGAGTTAATGTTTAAGCAATCGGAGATTTTTTGTATGACTTTTGCAACTGATGACAAGACCAAACAAGCTGTAGAACAGTTTCGCAGTTTTGATGTAGATACTCAGCTTGGCGTATTGTGGTTTGGCTACTTAGATATTAAAGACCAACTGATACCAGCAAACCAGACTTCTGCTCAAGAAGTTGCTGCTGCTGAATATGATGCCATTAAAGCAATGGATCACCAGCAACAACTACAAGCTATGCGTGACATTGCTAGTGGTGCAGATAGTGATATTAGCGGTGCATATAATGCTTTGAGTTCTAGTGCCAAAATGGATGTTTGGCTACGACTGTCTCAAGGTATGGAAGAAGGCGTTATTATACCAGTGCCATCTGATTACCAACCGCCTGAAAATACCAAGCAGTTTGTCGATACCATCAAAGGCTTGGATTTTGAAAAGCGCATTGACTTCATGCGTAGTATTGTAATGGAAATGGGTGCTGGGCGTAAGTCTAAGTAGTTGAGAAGCGCTAAAGCGTTTATTAGGAATTAGAAAATTCTACATTCCCATCAATGCCAATTGTGGTGTTGGTGGGTATTGTTCTATCAGGGGATTTTGTTTTTTGCTATTTATGGTAGTTTTCAATATTGTTTTTAAGTTAAACTGATTGGGGTTGTGAGTGTTGGTTTTGTAAATATTCAATAATCAGCAAGCGTAAGTAATCTAGCATTTGCATATAAGCTTTGATTCGTCTGTATTCTCTTCCTGTTGTTAAGTAAAATTGAGCGATCGCGCGAACATCAAAAAGTCGCGTATTTTTTAACTGATTAATTGCTTGTTGTCCATTTTCAATCCAACCTCGTGTTTTAATTTGACTGGCATAACCTCGGATATCTACTGTTAAAAGTTCGATTTCTTCTAAAACAGTGAATTCTTCATCAAAATTAGCATCTAACGCCGCAACTTCTTTTCTTTCTTGCTTAGTATTTTGATAATCGACGGTTAACTGTTCTAATATCTCAATAATATAGTTTCTTTTGATTTCCGGGTTTTGAGTATTCAGGGTTGCTTTAGTCATCGTTTACACCATAAGTAACTATTTTTTCTACTCCAAGTGACGTGCGATCGCCTAATTTAGCCTGGGTCGGCAGGTTTCGTTCGTATATTAGACGCGATGAATCGCGTCTCTACAAGGGTTGTGGATAACGCATGTCTAATTTTTGGAAGGTATATTAAAATAGACGTGCGATCGCAATAAATACCTGTGGCTAATCAAGAAGAAATTATCGTTACCCTGGCACAAACACCTTTATATCAACTTGCTGTAGAACTGAAGGCAAGATTAACCAGCTTTGGTGGTTGGGAAATGCCTGTACAATTTACTGGTATCAGTCGCGAACATGAAGCGGTGAGAAATGCAGCCGGCATGTTTGATATTTCCCACATGGGTAAGTTCACCTTAGAAGGTAAAAGCGTAATTTCCCAGCTTCAGGGTTTAGTTCCCTCAGATTTGAGTCGCTTGCAACCAGGTCAAGCGCAATACACTGTGTTGTTAAATCCGCAAGTGGGAATTATTGACGACATCATTGTATATTATCAAGGTGAAGATAGCGCAACAGGTATACAAAAAGCTGTAATTATAGTGAATGCGGCAACCACAGGCAAAGACAAAGCATGGTTATTGCAAAACCTGGACGCTGAAGAAGTCAATTTTCAAGACTTGTCACCAGAAAAGGTCTTAATTGCCGTCCAAGGACCAAAAGCAAGTAGCATTCTTCAGCAATTTGTGTCAGCAGACTTAACTACAGTTAAAGCATTTGGTCATTTGGATGCAACTATATTCGGGAAATCGGCATTTCTTGCCCGTACAGGTTACACGGGGGACGATGGATTTGAGGTGATGGTAGATCCAGATGTGGGGGTTGAGTTGTGGCAAAATCTGATTAAAGCTGGTGTCATTCCTTGTGGACTTGGTGCGAGAG
>JBPCQW010000068.1:0-10241 GCA_050997715.1 Hassallia sp. | reverse complement strand
GCATTGTATCGGGTGACAATGCCATTGTGTCGGGTGACAATGGCATTGTATCGGGTGACAATCGCATTGTATCGGGTGACAATGGCATTGTATCGGGTGACAATGGCATTGTATCGGGTGACAATCGCATTGTATCGGGATGCATTGGCATTGCAGGGTATTGCTAAATTTAATTCCCGCTTGTATTAATGAAATGCTGTACTTAGTGAAGATAATCGCTAATGACTAATCGCATTTTGACCATTAGTCATTAACGATTAGCCCAACGGGAGAGCCAGTCACCTGCGGAGGGAAACCCTCCCGCAGTGCTGGACTCACCATTAGCGACAAACAACGTTAAGTAACCGCTGTTAAACTAAGTTGCTTGGCTGTTTCAAAGAAGAAAGCGACATTTTCTTCTGGGGTTGTGGGTAGCACACCATGACCAAGGTTGAGAATATGACCCCAATTACCAGCTTTGCGAACGGTATCATGAATGCGATCGCGAATAAATTCTTTGGAACCAAACAGTACACCCGGATCGAGGTTTCCTTGCACTTTTACTTCTTTGCCCAATCTTGCCCGTGCATCTGCCATGTCTACTGACCAGTCTACAGTGACAATATCCGCACCGGATTTACCCATTCTTTCCAGCACACCGGCACTACCGCTAACTAGCAGAATTAACGGTGTATCTGGATGAGTTTGCTTGACTTGTTCAAACACTCTTTGTTGATAGGGCAAAGCAAAAACGTCATAATCTTGGGGGCTGAGTTGACCTGCCCAAGAATCGAACATTTGTACTACTTGAGCGCCGCAATCAATTTGGTAGCGAGCATAAATAGCGATCGCATCGGCAAATTTTGCCAGCAATTGATGCAAAACTATGGGATCGGAGAAAGCCATATTTTTGATGATGGAATAGGTTTTAGAACCTTTTCCTTCTACAGCATAAGCTGCTAAAGTCCACGGTGCCCCGACAAAGCCCAACACGGTTGATTGATTGTTGACTTCACTACGCAAAGCCTGCAAAATTGTTTTGATAAATGGCAGGGATGCTTCTGGTTCTAAAGGACGCAGTTGATCGATTTGTGCTTGAGAGCGGAGGGGTGATTGAATAATTGGACCTTTGCCTTCAGCAATGTCCATTTCAATGCCCAAACCGGGTAGAGGCGTCACAATATCGGAAAATAGAATTACTCCATCAGGCTGGAAAGCTAGCCAAGGTTGTAAAGAAATTTCAATCGCTACTTCGGGAATTTCCGAGCGATCGCGAAACGATGGATACTTTTCGCGTAAATCTCGATACGCTTTCATATATCTTCCAGCTTGACGCATCATCCATACTGGAGGACGATCTAACACTTCACCACGAGCAGCTCGTAGGAGATGAGGAGCGCTTAAGGAAAGACCCATTTAACACTTCATCCTAAGTCGTTTTTTTTATGCCACTGTTTAGCTTATCATTCTGGGATTACGCTTTTTCACGAGCTTGCCGTAAAAGAGGAGAGGGGGATGGGGAGAGGGGGGATGGGGGGACAAGGAGGACAAGGGGGAAAAATGCCCAATGCCCATTGCCCATTGCCCATTGCCCAATGAAATGATTGATTGATATGCAAACTGATAATTTTGATTTTACCTTGACTTCAAACGATTCTCAGCGGCAAAGGCTGTTGATCCCGCGATCGCAGCGTCGAAGGTTCTTTATTCAATTTTCGATTTTGACCCTTTTGGGATGGGTGGTAGGTGGAATTGCCAGCATCGCTTTAGAAAAAACTATTGTGGAAACTATACCACCAAGCATTTTCCAGCAACATTTTACGTGGTATTCTTTGGGTAAAAGCTTCAGCAGTAATTTAATTTTTGCTTTAATTTTTGGCGCAGATCAAGCGATTGTCGTGCGTAAATATGTATCCGGTTGGTTGTGGCTGCTGGCTACAAGTTTCGGTTGGCTGATTGCCAATAGCGTTTCTACAGCATGGATTGCTTATATTAGTGCGATCGCTGCATCATCAAATTTGATATCTCCTAATGAAACTGTTATTTTAGGTATTCTGTCAACTTTTTTATATATTTTTTCTGGGATTTGGCTAGGGTTTTGCCAATTTATGGTGATGCGACGCTACACAAAAGATGCTTGGTGGTGGACTTTTTTACCCTCAGTTTCATTTTTCTTCATCAGTATCTCGATTTGGTTGCTTTCGGTGGTGCAAGATTTTATTCCCGAAGCAAACCGGACTCAGATATTGTATTTGAGTGGACAAGGACTTACTGCGGTGATTCTGGGAGTTGTACCAGCCATTGGGTTGTGTAGGCTGAAAAAATTGCGTCACAAATCGGATCTTTCTAGTTCATTATAACTAGGAGTGTAATTGCTGCACATTGACATCAAGGTGAAAAAATATGAATAAGGATAATAATTTACAACTTGTGAACCCACCATCTGCTGAGAAGCAACCCCAAGTTTTGGAATTACACGGTGATCGCCGAATTGACGATTACTTTTGGCTACGCGATATTGAGAACGATAAAGCGATCGCTTATCTAGAAGCCGAAAACGCTTACACAGAAAGCATGATGCAACATACTGAAGCTTTGCAAACAAAGCTTTATAATGAGATGTTGGCGCGGATTCAAGAAACTGACTTATCAGTGCCATTCCGCAAAGATGATTATTACTATTACTCTCGCACAGAATCAGGAAAAGCTTACCCAATTCACTGTCGCAAAAAAGGTAGTCTCGACGCAGCAGAAGAAGTGCTGTTAGACCAAAATGAACTAGCCGAAGGACATGATTTTTTCAGCTTAGGTGTATTTCAAATCAGCCCTAATCATCAAATATTAGCTTATTCAACTGATACTAGCGGATCTGAACAATACACGCTTTTCTTTCTGGATTTGAACACATTTGAGTTGTATTCTGAAACTATACCTGAAACTTATTTTTCTTTCAGTTGGGGTAACGATAATCAGACAGTATTTTACACCAAAATCAACGCAGCAAATCGTCCTTATCAATTATTTCGCCATACTTTACAAACACCAATAACTGAAGATGTTTTAATTTATCACGAACCTGATGAAATTTACAATTTAGATGTAGGCAAAACCCGGAGTCAAGCATACATCTTGATGATTTTGCAAAGCAGTATCACCACGGAAATTCATTATTTAGATGCGAATAATCCTACTGGTGATTTTCAGATTATTCATCCACGCACTACAGGGATGGAATACGACGTTGAACATCACAGCGATTACTTCTACATCGTAACCAATGACGAAGCAACCAACTTTAAATTGGTGAAAACCCCAGTAGCAACCCCAAATAAAGAAAATTGGCAAACTGTAATTCCCCATCGCGAAGATGTGATGCTATCAGGGGTGAGTTTGTTTAGCAATCATTTGGTAATTTATGAAAGAAAAGCGGGATTGCAAACTGCAAGAGTGCAAAACTTATCTACAGCAAAGGAAAATAATATTACTTTTCCAGAGCCGATATATACTTTTTCGGAAGGAAATAATCCGGAATTTAACACGAATATTCTCCGCTTTAGTTACACATCTTTAATCACACCGTTATCTGTGTTCGATTACGATATGGAAACAGATAAGCGAGAGTTGAAAAAAGAAACGGAAGTTCTCGGAGGCTATGATAAAAGCCACTATAAAAGTGAGTGGCTGATGGCTACGGCAAAAGATGGAACACAAATCCCCATATCTATTGTTTATAAACAAGGAACCAAAAAAGATGGTAAAAATCCCTTGTTTCTTACAGGATATGGTTCTTACGGTTATTCTTATCCGGTGATGTTTTCATCAACTCGATTAACGCTGCTAGATCGGGGGATAGTATATGCGATCGCTCATATTCGCGGTGGTGAAGAAATGGGGCGAAAATGGTATGAAGATGGTAAGTTTTTGCAGAAAAAAAATACCTTTACAGATTTTATCGCATGTGCAGAATATTTAATTGACGAAAAATGGACTCAAAGCGATCGCCTAGTTATTTCCGGTGGGAGCGCAGGTGGTTTATTGATGGGTGCAGTCATAAATATGCGTCCCGAACTATTTAAAGTAGTAGTTGCTGATGTCCCATTTGTAGATGTCGTGACTACTATTTTAGATACTTCCTTGCCCCTTTCCGCGATGGAATGGGAAGAATGGGGTAATCCTAACGACAAAGTTTATTACGACTACATGAAATCTTACTCGCCATACGATAATGTAGAGGCGAAAGATTACCCAGATATGCTGATTACTGCGGGTTTAAATGATTCTCGCGTTAAATACTGGGAACCAGCTAAATGGACAGCAAAATTACGAGAATTGAAGACAGATAAGAATATTCTCCTACTCAAAACTAACATGAGTGCTGGACATGGTGGCGCATCTGGGCGTTATGAAAGCTTAAAAGAATTAGCTTTTGACTACGCTTTTATTTTGGATAGATTAGGTTTGGGAGATATTTAATTCTTTTTTGACGCAGAGGAATAATCTCCTCTGCGTTTTTAATTTGAAGGCACACTAAAGTTGTTTTTTTTGTCATTGCCACACTTTTTCCTATATTTCAATGAAAAAATAAGCCGCAACCCCTTAATTATGCAACACTCAAAATACCTTCATCTGCATCCAAAGTTGCCATAACCCCGACTGGTAAAGCCGCATTGGGTGCTTCGTGACCAAATGGTAAATTAGAGACAACGGGAATACCCAAATCGCTCAGGCGATCGCGCAACACTTCCTCTACACTCAAGCTAGGAACATCAACCGGTACTTCACATTTAGTAAAGCTACCCAATGCAATTCCACTAACTTTTGATAAAGCTCCACTCATCCGCCATTGTGTCAGCATTCTATCAATGCGGTAAGGTGCTTCTGTCACATCTTCAAACGCCAAAATCACATTATCTAAATTTGGTTGAAATGGTGTACTCAATAGATGAGTCGCTACCGTCAAATTAGCTGGTAGTAAAATTCCCTTAGCTATACCTCCACCCCAACCAGAACCTTTTAAAGAAGCGATAGAACGACCTTCCACCCAATCGAACAAACGCTGAATTGACCAATCTGGCTCCGAAGCTAAAGTTGTCAGCACAGGTGCATGAACCCCGGAAATTCCAACTTTTTCCAAGCTCCACAATAACGCAGTGATGTCAGAAAACCCGATTAGCCACTTGGGAGGAGTGGGGAAGTGGGAGAGGGGGGGAGTGGGGAGTGGGGATAAGGGAGATGGGGGAGACAAGGGAGATAAAGAAAAATTGCTTCCTTGTCCCCCTGTCCCCCTGTCCCCCTGTCCCCAATTCCAATTTTCTAAAATGCGGGTGCTGCCGAAACCACCTCTAGCGCAGAGAATACCGCGACATTCTGGATCTTGCCATGCTGCGGCTAATTGCTGGCGGCGGGTTTCGTCTTTCCCAGCTAAATATCCCCATTTATCATCTATCTGGGGAGATATTTCTACTTTATAACCACGCGATCGCCAAATTTCCACCCCGCGTTCAAAGTTGGCAAATTCTCGCAAAGCACCGCTAGGCGCAATTACTCGTAATAAGTCACCAGGTTTGAGAAAAGGCGGTATGATTTTGGATTTTGGATTTTGGATTTGAGATTGCATTAATAATTATCTAGTTGTCAACAATAAACAGTAGTTACCTATTACCTAAAATCTCTTTAAACCATTTTTCAAAGCGCGAACCTAAGGCTTCTAAAGAAAATTGAGCTTCTGCCTCAGCGCGACAAGTTTGACGGTTGATTTCATCAAGACGCTGGGTAGCATTTACCAACTCAGAAACGCTATCCGGTTCTACCAAAAAGCCAGTTTTGCCATCTTGGATAATTTCCGCAGGTCCCCCGCGACGATAGGATATTACAGGTACTCCACAAGCTAAACTTTCAATTACAACATTGCCGAAAGCTTCTACCCAATGGGGTGTCATCAATAATGCCCGACACTCACGTAATACCTCTTGCATTTCATTTGTTGGTAAAAATCCCAGATATTCAAAGATATCATTTGGGTACTTTTTACAAATCTGCTGCCAGTATAATTCATCTTGAATTTTACCCATAATTTTTAAGGGAATTTGGGTAATAGAAGCGACAGCGACTGCATCTGCTAATCCTTTTTCGGGGGCAATTCGACCTAACCAGGCTAATTGTTGTTTTGGGCGATCGCCAAACTGATAAAGTGATAAATCAATTCCATTACTCAAACAAGAATAGGACTGCTCAAGGGCAAAAGTGGCAGCTTGTACTTGTGTATGAAAGCCAATTGTCAGAGGAAAATGTTCTACAACTTGTTTTATAATCTCGTCTAGGGCGTTATTGAGTGAACCCATACTGACTAAGTGGGCGATCGGACGAGTGAAAAAAGGTGTCAAGTAAAATGGCAACCAATCGTAAGCAAAATTTACAATCAAGTCATAATCAGTTTGAACCTGACGCGCATAATTCCACATATTTGCTAAAACAGAATTGTCCGGCATGATAACCGGGTCTGTGCGTTCTTGGCTTTGGGCAATAATCTGTAAATTACCAGGAATTTGCACTATTGGCAGGTTATCCCATGTCGAACCTGCGGGAGCGACTATTTGTACATGATGACCCCGCTGGATCATTTGTTGAGCTATATTATACAGAGTTAATTCCACACCACCGCCGAGTCCAGTGCCAAGGGGTCCAACAGAAGTGGAAACGAAAAGTAATTTCATAGGTTTGTTAAAAGCGGTCATCCGTACACAACCAATTGATGAAAATTCTTTTTCCTTTCTCTAGTAACGTTCATAAGTTCGTAGTCAGAACTTCAGTCCTTATCTGATGAGATAAGGACTGAAGTCCTGACTACAAAACCGTAATACTACTGAATCTCAAAGTTATTTTCATCCAAAATAGTTCCTTCGAGATTTGCTCCTTCCAAGTTTGCCCCATTCAAGTTTGCCTGGTTCAAATCGGCTTGACTCAAATTTGCTTGACTCAAATCTGCAACCGCTAAATCAGCCCCAGTCAAATCAGCTTGATCGAGATTTGCTGCGCTCAGATTTGCCTCGCTCAAATCTGCATGGCTCAAATTGGCATCAATCATCTTTGCAACAGTCAATTCAGATTGAGTGAGATTGGCGCCCTCTAAAATTGCTCCCTCTAAAATCGCACCATCCAAAGTTGCTCCACTCAAGTTGGCTGCGCTCAAATCGGCATTCGTTAAATTTGCCCCATTCAAGTCTGCTTGAGTTAAACTGCAAGAGCGCAAATTAGAAGAAGTCAAATTCGCACCATCGAGTATGGCTCTATCTAAAATTGCCCCACTAAGATCCACTCCTTGCAAATCGGCTTCACTCAGATTTACTTCTGTAAAATCTCTTTCACCTGCGGCATATTGTGCCAGAAATTGTTCGGCTTTCATTGGCTTTTCTCCGTAAGGCTTTTGCTATATCAATTAACCCACAAATTAATCAGAAACACCCCTATCCTGCGATAGTTTTTTTCAATTAACGCATTCGTGTGGGAACCCATTTCTGGAAAGCTTCAAGATGAATCCAATAAGCGTTATAGCCAACAAATCCCCAAATCAAACCGGCTAATATCAGCACAGCTACACCAATTAATCGCCAAGTTCGATTTTTCCAATAGAGTGTTGGCGCGGCACAGATGCCGCCCAACCCTGTTAAAATAAAGCCTATGCCTGATATCAATGGTTGTTTTGTTAACCCCAGGCTGATGATGCGTGAACCGACGACGATCGCCACTAAGCCAACAAAAAAAGCGTAAATGGCTATTGTCAGTAATTCCCATCCTTGAGAAAGAGCGATCGCTGTTGCCATGAACAACGCACCAAATAAAACGCTAGTTTCACCAAAAGCAATATTAAAGCTACTAATTATGGGCCAAGTCAAGATCATGTGCAAACCAGTGGTTAAAGCGATCGCACCCACAATCCCAAAACCGGGAATCCATTGTTTCTGACGAGGGTTATCTATCCCCTCATACAGATAGTAAGCCAGTAAAAACAACCCGGCTACCATGTTGATCAACATTAGCGTGATGTAATCGATAAACACAATTTACCTCTTGCTTTGGTTCCGGGTTGCTCTAATGCGAACAAAAACTAACTGAAAGTACGGCTTTTTGAATTTATTTTCAACTTATAAACCCGTCTTTTGCAGATTTTAATAAATTCATTGATTGACACACCTATCCAATGGTATATATTTAACTATACCATTAGTATGATTTTTCATTACAACTAGTTAAATTTTTTTCCCTTAAGCATTTACTTTAATACCTTTTTTTCCCATCCGGATCTGACTTTCTTATGATAAACACCCCATTCTTGAATACCCCGTTGCTGAAGAATCGCTTTCGCATCGTCTATTTCATCTTTGACATTTTCTAATACAAGCAAAAAATTACCCTGTAACAATTGAGATTTATAAAATTTGGCTCTTTCTTCAGGGATACCCCTTTTTGCTAAAGCACTACTGATACTGTCTTCTTCACCCATTGCGCTTTTAATCCAGGCATTAGTCAACAGCGATACTTTCTCTAAAGAAAAACCTGCGTTTTTCAGTTCACTAAGGGCAGCTTCGACATCTTGACGAATTGAGAATATACCAACCGCATATTTGCATATTGTCAAAACCATTTTTACTAATACTCCTTTTAACTGAATTCAACTTAAGCTATATTGACATAATTTTTCATCAGTCATAAGTATAGCTTTAGTGTATTGATATTTATTACTTATTCTTAGATAAATAATTACTTAATATTACGATTTTCGATGGAATTAAAGTCAGGAAATTATCACAAATCAACTAATTTTTGGAAAAACATGTCAAAGTATCGTGATAATCTGAAAAAAAGTGGAAAAATTGGCAAATTGATAGTCAACAAATTTTAAGATTTAACTTTTAATAATATCTAAATAGTTTTTTTAATTGAGACGATCGCCCTTTTCAACGCTGGTTAACCGATAAATACACCAGCATGATTGTAAGCAACATATTACATGAGGTATTTATGGCTGGTTTATTAGATTCCAAAGTAGCAATTATCACCGGAGCATCATCAGGAATTGGTGAAGCCATAGCGATCGCACTCTTCGCAGAAGGGGCAAAAGTGGCGATCGCGGCAAGACGTGGAGAACTCTTAGATCAACTAGCAAAACGCATTGAAGCTAGTGGTGGCGAGGCATTGCCTATTGTAACCGATTTGACTGACGAAACTCAAGCTATAAATTTGGTGCAAAAGGTACATGCTCACTACGGTCGCGTAGATATACTGATAAATAATGCAGGCATAGCATTATCTGGTGATATTGATGGTGCGGATACCTCAGATTGGCGACGGATGATAGACATTAACCTTTTGGGAGTGCTTTATGTTACTCATGCTACTCTGCCAATATTTAAAGCGCAAGGAATGGGGCACATCGTCAACATCTCCTCAGTCGCGGGTAGGACAGCCAGAGCGGGCATCGGTGTCTATAATTTGACAAAATGGGGTATCAACGGTTTTTCCGAAGCGTTGCGGCAAGAAGTATACAAAGACAATATCCGCGTCACCATCGTTGAGCCTGGGATGGTAGACACAGAAATAGACACTCATATTACTGATGCGATCGCTAAACAGCGTACCATAGAAAGGCGCAACTCTATCACACCACTGCAAAGCGAGGATGTTGCTGCGGCAATTGTTTACGCACTCACCCAACCGCAGCGCGTTAATGTTAATGAAATCCTCATTCGACCAACTGAACAAGGATGGTAAAGGTTGCTTTGCTCGAAGTCAGGAGTTAGGAGAATGGAGCAGGAGTCAGAAGTCAGGAGTCAGGAGAATGGAGAATGGAGTCAGAAGTCAATAGTTAAAATTCGCTCTGTCCCCCTGTCCCCCTGTCCCACTGTCTCCTGTCTCCTGACTACAAAATTTTTCAGAATAGCATATGAACGAATACTTCCGTGCGAATATTGATGCAATGGCTGGCTATGTTCCTGGTGAACAGCCTCAACTTAATAGCCAAATCATCAAACTCAACAGCAACGAAAACCCCTATCCTCCCTCACCGGCAGTGTCAAAGGTGCTGCGTAACTTTGATGCGGAATGGTTGCGACGCTATCCAAATCCGTTTGCACAGGAATTTCGACGTGCTGTAAGTGAAGCTTTGAAAGTTCCTGCTGATTGGATTATTGTTGGGAATGGCAGTGATGAAGTGTTAAACTTGGTGATTCGCGCTTGTGCAGAACCAGGACGCAAAGTAGTTTATC
>JBPCQW010000066.1:0-3265 GCA_050997715.1 Hassallia sp. | reverse complement strand
CCAAATGCCAGCACAAGCCGAATTAGCAACAGCAGAACTCGACTTTCAAAAAGAACTTAAAATTAAAAGTATAAGCGATCACACTGCACCGCTGCTGTTATCTGCCACCTCGAACCCCGAAGAGTTGGCGCGGGAAATACTATTATCTGGTTTTAGTGCTGGATTATTTACCTATGCATTGACGCAGTATTTGTGGGAAGCAACTTCAGCAACGACAATTATTCACACTTTGTCACGGGTGGGAAGTTCCATACGTCAACTTGATGGTAAACAGCAGCCAGCTTTATTAGGTAGCAAAAAAAATCAATCAGCGCTACTTGGCGAGAATTTTATTGCAGAAAACATGATTGGTGCAGAAGGGGTGGTGATAGCAACAGAAGAAGACGGCAAAACGGCTCAAGTGTGGTTAGCCGGAATACCTCCACAAGTGCTGGAGTATTACGGAGTTAATTCGCGACTGAGTTTAGTGAGCGAGGAGGCCAATATACAAATTGTATTGCGATCGCGTAACGGCTTAACCGCAAAAGCCCAAATCTCCGGCGAAATTGAAAGTGCAACTCCGATTAAAGTCGGGCAATTAGTTCAAGAACAAGAGCGAGTTTTACCTCGAAATATTCATTTAATCGTTGCTCTGGATACTAAATTAGAAAGAATTGAGCGCGTAGATGCTACAAGTGGTTTTGCGACGATTTCTCGCGTGTCCACTGTAGTTGCGGGAGAACAACCAGCCGATTATGTATTTGGGAAATTACCAGAAACAAAAGTTTCCGATTTACTAGTATCTCCGAGTCGCTACGGTTTATTTTCTCTGACAGGTGAATTGATTTCCAACACCGCAGGTATTGAAGGAGAAGCCGCGAAAGTTGCAGTACAACGCTTAGGACGAAGATTGCATACTTTGCTAGCAGCGAAATTATGGCGACTGACAGAAAATGAGGGTTCTTCTCGCTTGGCAGTGAAAGCAAGTTTAGAGATAATTAGTGGTATAACCCCTCGCTTGGTCATGCAACGCGAAACAGTGCGAGTGACTGGGGAATCGAGCAAGAAGTTACTCAGCAGCGAAGTCGGATATGTTCCCAGCGTACCCATAGGTAGCCGGATGCAATACCGCGTGGGAAATTTGAGCGATCGCCCGATATATTTGATGCTGTTAGGATTAAAGAGTAGTAGAAGTGCGATCGCATTTTACCCCCCAACAAGCAGCCAAGAACTTAACGCCGAAACCAAACCACCCCTGAAAGAAATCGTCATCGCTCCTAATGAGATTATCACCTTACCAAAAAGTACCACTAATTCCGAATGGGTGATTCCCGGTTCCGCTGATGAATACGAACACCAACTAATTTTTAGCACCGCACCCTTCACCCAAACCCTCGCTGCCGTTCAAGCTGCTAAATATTCCACCGCAGATAAACAACCCATAATCGAATTGTCCAAACCCTTAGAAGTAGCCCAAGCCCTTTTGCAAGACTTGCACAACGCCAGCGCAGCTACCGAGACAACCAGCCAAAGTACCGATTTTTACGCCTTTAATGTGAATAATTGGGCAAGTCTCAGCTTTATTTTTCAAGTGGTTTAATAATTTAGGAGGCGTGGTAGAGACGTTCCACTGGAACGTCTCTACGGTCGGAGCGGAGTCAGGAGTCATTAAGCACGTACTGCTCTCTTATGTTTCTCTGCTTTCTCTGCGGTTCGTTTCTTACTTAGACAATTGCGGAATTCACTTAGTTAGCTTTGTATATAACTGTATGTATTGAGCTTATTCTAGGGAAATTTTCATGGGAATCAAGAATCGAGTTGCCTTGACGCTTTCTGTCCTTCTATTATCTGCTAGTGCTGCTACATCTCAACCGAGCCAAACACCGACAGCGACACCAACTTTATCAGCTCAAGAAAAACTAGAAATAAGCGATCGCGTCCAAGATGAAGTAGATCACGCTTTTAGTCACACCACAACCCTGCTAAATATTTTGCTAGCTGTATTAACTCTGTTACCAATTTTAGCAGCGGCTGGTGTTTGGCTACTTCGTCGGAGTGTCATTAGTGAATTAGTATCTGAGATAAAACAACAATTAGAAGCAGAAGTAAAATCACAACTAGAAGCAGAGGTAAAAGTTGAATTGCAAAAACAAACAGCAGCCTTTAAACAAGAATTAGAGATATTAAAATTAGATTTTGTCGGACAATTATCTCAATTAAATACTCTCTTTTTAGATGTCCAAAGTCAAAAAGAGCAAATCTTTAAACAGTTAGACGTGCTGATACCTTCACCTCAAGAAATACAAGATTACGATTTTACAAAAATCCAAAAAATCCAAAACTTAACAACAAAACTAGAAATTTTACAAGAAGTTAATCCCCAGCTATCTTTCACAACAGATGAATATTTACAACAAGGCGACGCTTTTTATGCTGAAGGTAGGTATGATGAAGCTTTGAAATCTTATGATTTAGTGATTGAAACACAACCTGATTCTTATTCAGCTTGGGTTAGTCGCGGTTGGACACTGAGAAAATTGGAGCGTTACGAAGAAGCTATTTTCTCTTACGATAAAGGTCTTGAAATCAAACCTGATCAACATATAGCTTGGCATGGTCGCGGTAATGCCCTCAGAAAATTACAACGATATGAAGAAGCAATTTTTTCATATAATAAAGCCTTAGAACTTCAACATGATTTTCACTGGTCTTACCATCACAAAGCTCGTTGTTATGCATTACAAGGTAATCATGATTTAGCACTTGAAAGCCTACAACAAGCAATTAATTTAAAAGTTGATAAACACCGAGAATTAGCAAAAACAAATTCAGACTTTGATGCACTTCGCCAAGACCATCGCTTTCAGCAATTAATCAAAGGCTAGCTTATCATAGCCCACGAAGGTAGGCTTTGTTTATTTACCCTCACCCTTCTAGGGCTTGTCGTTACCAACATTTTTATGAAGATTGGGCTGTAAAATCGACAGCCCAGTACATATCCATTAATCGGTTCCATCCGCGCGATAAAGTTTGCCAACCAGGAAAACCATCGCTTTTACGCCCAAGAAAACCACCCAAACGGGCAACACATTTCCAAAACTCACCAACAGTCAAATTTTGTGAGGGCAAGCTAAGGCGAGAAACTAAGATACTTATCATTTTGTTGTTGTTTTCGCTCGCTACCAGTTGCTGGCGGTTGAATATAAATTTTCGACCATGCGACTAACAAATTAACCTCACGCTTGGGTTCTCCATTGCGACCACGTAAAACAACCGTTTTTTGTGC
>JBPCQW010000585.1:0-2605 GCA_050997715.1 Hassallia sp. | reverse complement strand
GCATTATATTTTGGGATTTAAAGACATTTCAAGCGATCGCTAACATAAGGGGACATTCCCAAGCGGTGAAATCAGTTGCTTTCAGTCCCGATGGAAAACTTTTGGCAACCGCTAGCGATGATAAAACTATCAAAATCTGGAATGTTGACAACTTCCAAGAGATTTTTACTTTAGTTGGACATTCCCGCGCTGTCAAATCAGTTGCCTTCAGCTCAGATGGAAAGCTGTTAGCTAGTGGTAGCTGGGATAAAGCAGTCAAAATCTGGGATGTTTATTCTGGTGAAGAAATTTGCACTTTGACTGGACATAAATTACAGGTGAGTGCAATTGCGTTTAGTCCGCAATCAAAGCTTTTGGCAAGTGCGAGTTTTGACAGAACTATTAGCTTGTGGAATTGTAAAGCAAATGAATCGCAAAATCAATTGAAAAACCGCCCTCATCAAACACTTATAGGTCATACAGGGGCGGTTTTAACAGTCGCTTTCAGTCCGGATGGTCAAATTTTGGCGACGGGTAGCGACGATAACACTATTAAATTGTGGGAGGTGAACACTGGTAAGTTAATTCACACACTTTCCAGTCATTCCTGGTCGGTGGTGACACTAGCTTTCAGTGCTGATGGAGAAACGTTAATTAGTGGAAGTTGGGACAAGACAATTAAACTTTCTGGGGTCAACACCACAGCAGAAATTGCTACTTTATCTGGTCATGTAGACTCAGTGTTTACCCTTGCTGTCAGCCCTGTTGCACAACTGATTGCTAGTGGCAGCAGGGACAAGACAATCAAACTTTGGCAGCTTGTAGAATCACAATCAACTTAATTATGCGATACTAGGCGCTACCTGTGAAGGTAACTTCGGGAAATTTTAGTTGAGCCTCAGCCATCGGACGGTTTCTGCCTTCCTCTTGCCAGTAGTTGATTACTTCTGTTCCTTTGTTGAGCAACTCAACGCGATCGACATCAGTAATCCAATGTTTTGACTCAAGCTCTTTTTTTAGCTCTTCCCAGGCATCATTTCTGGGCCAGAAAAAGTACTTAGTCAAGGGACTTGTGCCTTTGCCGACAACTTGATCGACCGCCAAGGCGACGTTTTCATCCAACCAAAGAATTTTTAAAATAAACTTGGTCAATCATACCTCCGCTAATTTGTGGACAAAAAAAAACTAACTCGTGCGATCGCTTATTCTAACGCAATACCTCACTCAATGGGGAATGAAGCATCATAAGCTACTTTCAATTAAGTTAGGCGGTGCGTTAAGCGTTGCTATAACGCACGCTACACTCTACAAAGATTACCATAAGGTATAGTCGGCGCTTTGAGAGATGTTTATGACTGCCCAACTGCCTCAATCTCAAACGACATCTTGTTCAGAGTTATATGAGCAAGACTTTTACTTGTGGATTCAAGCAACTATAGAATTGCTCAAGCAAGGTCGGCTCACAGAACTGGACTTAGAAAATTTGATTGAAGAACTTGAAACAATGGGCAGGAGTGAAAAGAAAGCACTCAGAAGCAATTTGGAAGTGGTGCTGATGCATCTATTAAAATATAAGTATCAAACTGATAAGCGCTGTGGTAGTTGGCGAGCCACAATTCGGGAACATCGCAAACGCCTTAGACAAGCTCTAGAAGAAAGTCCTAGCCTCAAACCCTATTTATCTGAGGTTTTCGCGCTATGTTATGACGATGCGAGGCTGTTGGCTGCCGATGAAACTGAATTGGATTTGATTATCTTCCCCGAACAATCTCCGTTTACACCAGAAGAAGTCTTCAACTCTGATTTTTTACCTGAGTCATGATCTCACGCTTTATTATGAGGTAAAACTCTTTTGCTTTCTAGCCCATGACTCAAGAAACTTCTGCAAAAGCCATCGTAGTCTTTGATATTGACGGTGTGATCCGGGATGTTGGCGGTTCCTATAGACGAGCGATCGCAGATACTGTAGAGCATTTTACAGCAAATGCGTATCGCCCTACACCACTAGATATCGACCAACTCAAATCTGAAGGCATATGGAATAACGATTGGGAAGCATCCCAAGAGTTAATTTACCGCTATTTTGAAAATTCTATACCCCGCGAACAATTGCAACTTGACTACAACACGATTGTGGCGTTTTTTCAATCGCGTTACCGAGGACCCAACCCGGACAATTGGACGGGTTATATCTGCGATGAGCCATTATTATTACAGTCTAGCTATTTTGACCAACTTACATTAGCTGGCATTGGCTGCGGATTTTTTAGCGGTGCAACTCGCGCTTCTGCTACTTATATTTTGCAAAAACGGCTGGGTTTAAAATCCCCTGTACTAGTGGCGATGGAAGATGCACCGGGTAAACCTGACCCTACTGGACTTTTCGCTACTATTCGTCTGTTGAGTCTTGACAAATTACAGCCAGTGATATATGTGGGCGACACGGTAGCAGATATGTACACGGTGGAGAAAGCGCGAAGTGTCGAGCCTGACCGCACTTGGATTGGTGTAGGTATATTACCGCCTCATGTACAAGAAACGGTAGCGCGTCGTGAAGCTTATGCGGAAACATTGCGAGAAGCGGGAGCCGCGATAGTTTTGAGCAATGTCCAAGAATTAACATCGG
>JBPCQW010000466.1:0-16304 GCA_050997715.1 Hassallia sp. | reverse complement strand
ATTAAGTAACTTTGTAATAATTTATCTTTGGCATAAAGGAATTCCGATCACAAATTCAGCGCCGGCTCCTGGCTGTGAAACACATTCCAAAGAGCCACCATGCCGATCGCTAATAATTTGATAGCTAATCGAAAGCCCCATACCAGTACCTTTGCCAATTTCCTTGGTTGTAAAAAATGGGTCAAATAGTCGCGGTTTTATAGCGGGTGGTATTCCCAATCCATTATCGGCAATGCTAATTTTGACGCGATCGCCTTCCAGAAGTTCCGTACAAATACGAATCTGCGGAGTTGTCGATTTTCTAGAGTCATTTAATAATGACTCCTCCAAAGCATCAATAGCATTTGCCAAAATATTCATAAATACTTGGTTGAGTTGTCCGGCATAACATTCCACCAAAGGCAAGTTACCATATTCTTTGATTACCTCAATCGCTATACGGTCAGGTTTAGCCTTGATGCGATGTTCTAAAATCATCAGCGTGCTGTCAAGACCTTCATGGATATCTACTTCTTTCATCTCTGCTTCATCCATGCGGGAAAAGGTGCGTAGAGATAAGACAATTTCCCGAATGCGCTCTGCACCAACTTTCATTGATTTGAGAAGTTTGCGTAAGTCCTCTATCAAGAAATTTAAGTCTATATCTTCAATTAATTCTTGAATTTCCGGAACGGGATCGCCATAATGTTGCTCATATAACTGTACTAAACTTAATAAATCTTCGATGTAGTTGTTAGCATAAGTAAGGTTGCCGAAAATAAAATTGACAGGGTTATTGATTTCGTGAGCAACACCTGCTACAAGTTGACCTAAACCAGACATCTTCTCGCTTTGAATAAGTTGTATTTGTGTGCGTTGGAGTTCTTGGAGAGTTTTTTGTAGGTCTTCTGCTTGTTGCTTTAACTGAATTTCTGCTCGTTTGCGGTCAGTGATATCAAAGGCTGTTCCCACCAATCGGTAAATTTTACTTTCACTATTTATTAACGGATTAACGGTTACTAGCGACCAAAATTGTTGACTCTGGAAAGTGTGGCATTCTTCAGAAGTATAAGGTGCATTTGTTTCCAAACATTTTAGATATTGTTGACGAACTACTGCACCTTGAACTTCACCAAACGATTCCTCTGGAGTTTTACCGACTATTTCTGTACTCAACAAACCAGTGTTACGTTCTGTAGCTGGGTTCCAACCTGCATAGCGGAAGTCATTTTCCAGAACATCCACTACAAATAGGGAATTTTCCGACCCATCGTAGACGCTGCGAAGGAATTGCTCTTGCTCTAATAAAGTTGCTTCTGCTCGTTTGCGATCGCTTATATTAAATGTTGTCCCCACTAATCGATAAATTCTACCTTCACCGTCTTGAAGGGGATTAATCGTAGTCAACCACCAAGTTTCTTCACCAAAGAAAGTCAGACATTCTTCATAGGTAATAGACTTACCTAATTCTAGGCAGCTTGCGAACTTCCGACGCACTGCTGCACCTGGAACTGCACCATGCAATTGTTCTGGAGTTTTACCAATTACTTCTGTACGTAAAAAACCTGTGGCACGCTCTGCGGCACTATTATAAGCTACATGACAAAATTCACCGTCTTCGAGAACATCCACTACAAATATAGGATTTTCCGAACCATCGAAGACTGTGCGAAGAAATTCTTCTTGCTGTTGCTGTTGAGTTTCTGCCCGTTTGCGATCGCTAATTTCTGCTTGTAACGCTTGGTTGCTTTGTACTAGTTCTTGAGTCCGCTCTTCTACACGTCTTTCCAATTCTGCATAAGCTTTTTGCAATTTAGCTTCACTTTGTTTTAAAGCTTCCTCAGTTTGTTTGCGTTCGCTTACCTCTTCGGCTGTACCAAGAATACCTACCACATTACCGTCAGCATCCCGCAGAGGAATTTTATTAGTATCTAACCAAGACTGCTTGCCATCAGCCGTCTTTTGTGGCTCAATGGGCTCAATGATATGTAATTCTGCCACACCAGATTCCATAACACGGCGATCGCATTCTCGAAACCACTCAGTTTCTTCTTTTTTCCAAGGCAAATCATAGTCACTCTTGCCAATAACATTTTCTGGCAAAGCTAAACCTACAATAGAGGCAAATTTCTGGTTACATCCAAGATATACAGAATTTTTATCTTTCCAAAAAATTAACTGCGGGATGCTATCCATTGCCAACTGCAAAAACTGTTCTGACGATCGCAGTTTATTTTCTATCTCGATGCGTTTCTTAATTTCTTCCTTCAACTCAACAACCACGCGATTTAGTTCCGCAGTGCGTTCTTCTACTCTGACTTCTAATTCCTCATTTAATTGCTGTCTCGGTGGACAATTATTGCTGAGTACCTCTACTTTAGACACAGGCTCATTTCTGTTGTTGTCCTTTTGCATACTCGAAGTCCTTTATGTTAGCATCCACAAATAGAAAAAAATTCAATACACCATTGTTGTAACTTTGAAGGCGATCGCCTTTACATTTTTTAGTATTCCCAATGTTTTCTATTTCTTAACATTTTGGTTGTTAGTGGTTAGTAGATGGTTGTTAGTAGATGGTTGTGAGGATAATCCCCTTGTCTCCTTGTCCCCTTGTCCCTTTGTCCCCTTATCTCCTTGTCCCCTTGTCCCTTTGTCCCCTTATCTCCTTGTCCCCTTGTCCCCTCGTCCCCTTCCCTCTCTCAAACTGGACTGACTTTAGCTCGATAAAGCAGCTTATTACCTTGACGGTAGCCTGTGTAACGTATCTTGACTTTTTCTCCTGGTTGTGCTGTGCCTTCCATCAATTGATGTATCTGCGGATCGTAGGATAATTCTGCTCCCACGGGTGCGATCGCTTCCACTTTCCATTGTTGTAATAATTTTTCTAAAGGTTTTTGCACCAAAGGCAATATTTTTACCGCTGCTAGCTGGGGATTCTCCTGCGCTTTGTGTGCTGCGGTGGGAAATTGTAATAACAAAGACTCTAGCAATTGCAAACTCGTCTGCTGAAACTCACAAAGCAATACTTCTTTCTGTTGTTCTAATTGCACAAGCGATCGCTGATACTCTGTTTTTAAATTTGTTATTTCTTGTAACAATTCTTGATTTGATGCCGTCTCTTTCACCAACTCCACCTGAGAAAAAGTTGCTATCAATTCACTCAACGGCATATGTAACACTTGCGACAGTTTGAGCAATACATCCACTCGCATCTGCGTTACTTCTCCCCGTCGTAACCGCAAAATCTGCCGCTCTGAAACACCAGCAGCTTGACTCAAAGCTTTAAAACTAGAAACACCCACACCTTGCATTAAGTTTTGCAAAGCATGGGTGAAATTTAACGAAAATGCCTCATTCATAAAAATTGAGAATTGAGAATTGGGCAATCGGCATAGGGCATTGGGCAATAATTCTTTTTCTAGTCCCTAGTCCCTAGTCCCCAGTCCCTATTATTATTCTTCCAGCAAACTTCTCAACATCCAAGCAGTCTTTTCATGTACCTGCATCCGTTGAGTCAATAAATCCGCTGTCGGTTCATCATTCACTTCTTCCACTACAGGAAAAATAGAACGTGCAGTTCGCACTACAGCTTCTTGTCCTTCCACTAACAACTGAATCATGTCGGTAGCTTTGGGAACTCCTGGAGTTTCTGCGATCGAACTCAGTTTTGCATACTCGCTGTAAGTTCCCGGTGCAGGATAACCCAGCGCTCTGATGCGTTCGGCAATTAAATCGACTGCTAAGGCTAATTCTGTATACTGTGTTTCAAACATGAGATGCAAAGTTTGAAACATCGGTCCTTTGACATTCCAGTGGAAATTGTGAGTTTTCAGATACAGCGTATAAGTGTCAGCTAACAGGTGCGATAATCCATCGGCAATTTTAGCCCGACTGCTATCATCAATGCCGATATTTACGTTTTTGGCTGTTTCTTGCGTTTGCATAAAATTCTCCGGATTATTAGTTGATTGTTAGGGGTTAGTTGTTGGGGGTTGGTTGTTAGTTGTTAGGGGGTATTGGGCATGGGGCATTGGGCATTGGTAATAATTCTTCCCCTTTCCCCTTTCCCCCTTCCCCCTCTTTTTCATGCCAAGTGCATCTTCAAAACACTCTTGGGTGCTTTGCGGACTCTAGCTAAGACTGTTTCTTTGCCTAAGCGCTGGCAAGCTTCGTAACGATGGCAACCTGAAAAGCCATAATACTGTCCATCTACTTCTAGGACATCTATCGGTTCTTGCTGCCCGATCGCTTGAATTGATTCCATCAAGGCTTGCACTTTTTGCGGATCGTTGGCACGGGGTAAAGGACGTTTTATCTGATTTAGTGGAATTTCTTGTACCCTAACCATAAGGGATATCCTTATCTAGTTCTTTTTTGTGTTTCTACATAAATCATAATCGTTATGACTTCGTTTTGCAAGTTTTTCATGCAAAATAAGCAATGATATCATTAGGTAGCTCATGCGACAAAACCACTACGCTATAAAGCAAATTGATCATCCACCCCAAAGTCTGACTGGGGGCAGAATCAAGTTAGTTCCGATGAGAATCACGTTATGGCGTTTTTCTTACAGTGTACTGACGACATTTTGCTTATTGGGGCTGACTAGCGCATCAAGTCCTGGGAGCAAAGCAAAAGATGTAGAACTAAGAATTGGGATTGTGCAGCGATTTGGAGATAAACCCACAGAGCAACTGCAACTAGAGCCGACAAAAGGCGATCGCTTAAAGCTGAAATTTACAGCGAACAAAACAGAGCAAACCTTAGTCACTACTAACCCGGTAAAACTGGAAACAGTTATGCAACCTTTACCTCAACCGATAGTTGAGGAGAAAGTAGTTTTAGGCACTTTCCGTACCTTTGAAACTGCGGAAGACAATGCCCAAAGCTGGCGTAAAAAGGGAATACAAGTAGAAATAGCCCAGCCAGAACGCTGGCAAGTTTGGGCAAAACGTGATGTATACAAAACTCCGTTGTTGCGGCGCTTGTTATTGCAAAGCGTGCAAAAAAATACAAAGACAACAACGGTATTTATTGACACGCAAATTACCAAACAAGTGCCGCGAGTGAGTTGGGTAGTAAATGGCAAGCGGTACAGCCCAAATAATTTAGAAATTAGCACCGAGAAAAACTTGATTCGGGTGAATGAAGGTAAAAAACCAGAAAATGCTCGTCTTTATCCAGGACGCCTAGAGTTACAGTCAAATGCATATGGTACTTACACTTTAGTCAACGAAGTGCCTTTAGAAACTTATTTACGCGGGGTTGTGCCTTATGAAATTGGCAACTCGGCGCCTGTAGCCTCGCTAGAAGCACAAGCGATTTTGGCGCGGACTTACGTTTTGCGGAATGTACGGAGATTTGAAGTAGATAATTATCAATTATGTGCGGATACTCACTGCCAAGTTTATTATGGGCTGAATGACGTTTCTGCCGCCACAGATAAAGCGATCGCCACCACAAGGGGGATGGTATTAACTTATAAAAATGAGCTAGTGGATGCGTTATATTCTTCGACTACAGGGGGTGTGACAGCTTCGTTTAGCGATGTTTGGAATGGTGACGATCGCCCATATTTACGACCGGTGCTGGATGCTGCGGTTAATTTTTGGAGTTTATCTGATGAGAGTTTAGCTTCCGAAGAGAACTTTCAGCGGTTTATCACTCGCAAAGAAGGATTTAACGAAAGCGATCGCGACCTGTTTCGCTGGCGTAAAGAAAGCAGCCTCGAAGACATTACCAAAGGCTTGCAGAAATTTCTCACAGTGAAAAAGAGTCCCTTTGCCAAGTTTAAAACCGTTCAAGAAATGACAGTAGTAGAGCGCAGTAAAAGCGGACGCATACTCAAACTAAATGTCAAAACTGATATTGGCACTTTTAGTTTATACAAAGATGAAGTTCGCAGCGCCTTTGCCGCACCCAGAAGTACACTTTTTTATCTGCAACCGCTGAATAAAGGTCAACCCGATCTCTGGGGATATGCTTTTGTTGGCGGTGGATTGGGACATGGAGTTGGTTTAAGTCAAACTGGCGCTCAAACTTTAGCTAAACTCGGTTGGGCAAGTGCAAAAATTCTCCAGTTCTACTATCCTGACACTCAAATTCAAATTTTGAGCAACAAGATTAAGTCATAAAAAAGAAGGGGAAAGGGAACCAGTAGTCAGCGCTGTAGCGCTGACTACAAATCTATATAAAAAAAAGCAGACACAATAGAGACAGTCCCCTTTACGGCTGAGAGGGAAACGTTTGCTGTGCGACTTTAGACAAGAGTGAATATTAAATGCTGGTTTTTAAATGGATATAATCCCAGGAACCAGCAAACCCGTAATTTGTCCCCTCGCTCAACACAGTTAGGATGTCTTGGCATTACCCAAGACCACTAATAAGGTGGTTTGAAGATAGCCCGGACTGGGGAGGCATCCGGTAGTTCGTACCAAACTGTGTCGATTGGGAGCTAGTCAAACACGTAGAACCTATCTTCTACAAGCTCAATCCATGCGCGGGTTGAGTTATTGACTTAGTGCTGCTTCTTTTATTTACCTGTTTTTAGAACGTGTGTGATTGCAATGTTATTTATCGGGGACTTGCAGCAAGCGCCAAACTTTTAGTAAAGTTCTTCTTCTTTGTGGGTTTCGATGGTGCAGTCTCCGGTTGGGTAAGCCACACAAGTCAGGATATATCCAGCTTCGATTTGCTCGTCGTCTAAGAAAGACTGGTCAGACTGGTCTGGAGCAGAACCCGATGTCAGCTTACCTGCACATGTAGAACAAGCACCAGCGCGACAAGAATAAGGTAGGTCAAGACCAGCTTCTTCAGCAGCGTCTAGAATATAGGTATCATCATCAACGTCGATGGTTTGGTTAAGACCTTCAGCTTCGCTGACCAGTGTCACTTTAAAAGTTGGCATTTTTTAATCCTCTCTTTTGCAGACCGTATAAGTTATCCTAAAGCAAAGTGTCGGCTGATCTCATCAGATCAGCCGTTTATTCAAATTTGCTTCAATTCTGATACTACGAGAAAAACTAAACGATGTAACTGGAATTTGAACGCGATTAGTAATGAAATTTAGTTAGTTAATCCTGATAAGTTTTGGTTATATATATTTGTACTGATATCGACGCTCCCAGAAAGGACTATAATCTGGAAAAATCCGGAATTTCTAAAGAATTCACTTCTGTAAACGGAAGTGAATTGAACTTGTCAGTCTTAGGAGAGATTTACAGGTTTACCATAGCGGTATACTCGGCAAAAGCAGTTCACTCAGTCCGATAGAGAAAGATAAACAGAATTGGTGAGGATAATGTACGATGAGAGCGGCTTTTGTGGAAAAAGCAAGTGTGGGCGTGGGTTTGATTGGTACAGGTTATGTGGCAAAATTAAGGGCTGAAGCATTTCTTCATGACGAGCGATCGCAAATAGTTGCCATTGTCGGTAACACAAAAGAAAAAACAGCAGCTTTAGCTTCAGACTACCAAGCAGAAGCGATGAGTTCTTGGCAACAGCTAGTAGAGCGCGATGATATAGATTTGGTGGTAATTTGTAATGTAAATCGAGATCATGGAGCGATCGCCAAAAAAGCACTGCAAGCTGGCAAACATGTAATTGTCGAATATCCCTTGTCTTTAGATGTGGTGGAAGCAGAAGAACTCGTTGCCTTAGCCAAAGCACAAAATAAACTTCTCCATGTCGAGCATATCGAACTTTTAGGCGGTTTGCATTTAGCTTTAAAGCAATATTTACCACAACTTGGGGCATTGTTTTATGTGCGCTACAGCACCATCAAGCCGGAACACCCCGCACCGCGTAAATGGACTTTTAGCCACGATTTATTCGGTTTTCCCTTAATAGGTGCGTTGTCTAGATTACATCGATTAACCGATTTGTTTGGTGAAGTAACTACAGTTAACTGCCATCAACGATTTTGGGAAATAGACGAGGAATATTACCAAGGCTGTCTTTGTATTAGTCAACTGTGCTTCAAGAGCGGACTTTTAGCGCAAGTAGTTTATGGCAAAGGTGAAACTCTATGGCAAGCAGAACGCAAGTTTGAAGTTCATGGGGAAAATGGCGGCTTAATTTTTGAGGGCGATAAAGGAGTTTTAATAGAAAATGGGAAAACAACACCGATAGAGGTGGGCACGAAGCGGGGTTTATTTGCTAAAGACACAAACATGGTCTTAGATCGTCTATTTAATGGCACTCCTTTGTACCTTCGTCCAGAAGCAAGCTTGTATACTTTAAAAGTTGCTGATGCAGCAAGGAAAGCAGCCGAGACTGGTTTAACTATGTATATGGGTTTTGTAAATAACCCATAAAAATCTCTCTTCCCTAGTCTCCAGTACCGCTTCTGTTTCTTTTGTCAAAGACGCGATCGCGAAGAAAAAGGTCAGCGTATTTACTTTCAAGCGTTACTAGCAAGCTATTCAACATCAGAGTCCGCTATGTTGATACTCAAAAATTTACTTTAAAGGTATAAACCACGCTAATGAAGAAACAATTGGTAATGGGATTAACTTTGGCTGTCATAGCTACAGGGGCTGTAATGACAGCAATTCAACCAGGAGTAGCAGGTTACAGATGGCAAACTGGAAGAAATGGTTATGTACCTCCACGGGCTGTAGTGGGGGGATTCGATGGTGAAAATTTATATGTTTGCTCAATCGGTGTAGGTGTTGGCAAGTTAGTTCCAAAACAGAAAAAATGCTATGTACCTTCCAACGGAAGCGAATTTGGATACGATAAGTATCAAGTACTCGTTGTAGATGGTTTTCACTGGGCACCCCTTACAAGCGATCTCGATCTGCCCGCAGGTGCAATAGTTGGCGGAACAGATGGTCGAAAAGGTGCTGAAGCGCTATATGTCTGTAATGCTGTTGTAGCAGGTAAATGGATACCTGGGAAATACACTGTTTCCCATAATGTCTGCTACGTACCCTATAAAGGGAAGGAGATTGAAGTTAAAAACTTTAATGTGTTGATTTCACATTAACAAATACGCAATCATTTTAGCTGAAAAGAGCAATCTCCTAGTACCGCTTCTGTTTCTCAATCGCAAAGACACAAGCGCGAATAAAGCTGGAAATACAAGGTTTTTGGCTTTTTTGAATCGTAGCTTTATTTTTGCCTGCCTGCACTAGTCCCTTCCAGTTAAATTAAATTTATATGAAAAGCGAAACCATTGTTCTTTTATCTCACAGAGAAATAGACAAAATGCGTCAAGCCGGACGTTTAGCAGCCGAATTATTACACCATCTTGAACCAATGGTCAAGCCGGGAGTTAGCACTTTGCAACTCAATGATGAAGCGGAACGTTGGACGCAAGCACATAACGCAAAAAGCGCACCTTTGGGCTACAGAGGTTTTCCCAAGTCAATTTGCACCAGTGTAAATGAAGTAGTTTGTCATGGCATACCTAACGCTAAACAAATCCTCAAAGATGGCGACATTATTAATATTGATGTCACACCATTAGTAGAAGGCTACCACGGCGATACATCGAAAACATTTTTGGTCGGTACGCCATCAGCAAAAGCGAAAAAGCTGGTTGAGGTGACACAAGAGTGCCTGAGACTAGGTATTGCGGAGGTGAAACCAGGAGCAAAAGTTGGCGATATTGGTGCGGCAATTCAAGAATACGCGGAAGCGCAAGGCTTTTCTGTGGTGCGAGACTTTGCCGGACATGGTGTGAGTAATGTTTTCCACACTGCACCGGAAATTCTTCATTATGGCACGCGAGGCAGAGGCAAGCGTCTGAGAGCGGGAATGGTTTTTACTATCGAGCCAATGATCAACGAAGGCACTTGGGAAGTTGAAATTCTCAGCGATAAATGGACAGCTGTGACACGCGATCGCAAACTTTCCGCTCAATTTGAGCATACCCTAGCTGTGACTGAAGACGGCGTAGAAATTCTCACCCTACGCGAAAGCGAAACATATTTTTCTTAACCGTAGTGAGGACTTCAGTCCTCCTCCGGACAAGGACTGAAGTCCTGACTACAAAAAACACGCGATCGCATCACAAGCAGTTTTAACTCCATCTTCGGTTTCCAGAATCTGCCAACCATCAACTAACTATCTCCCCAACTTATTCGGAATGCCTTCACAACCACCGGGAATTTTACCTCTGCTTTTTTCCCCACACCAAGCGCAGCAGTAGTAACGATTAGCTTCTGACATCCGCTGGACATCGGTAAAATCTGCATTTTCGACAACAGCGCCGGTATGTTCCCCAGTTTCGTATTTTGGTGGTTCGGTGCGACTGCGGGGTGATGCTACTTCAGCGTCACCATAAAATAAGCGAGTGCCATTCAAGTCGGCTTGATTGAAATTGGCATCGTATAAAATAGTGCGGCTCATATTTGCTTTTACTAAGTCACAGTCGCTGAGATTCGCACGCACAAGATTAGCTTCGCTCAAGTCTGTCCAGCGCAAATCTGTACCGGAAAAGTCTGCACCTGCTAGCATTACACCTAAATCGATGACGCGCACACCTTCGAGCCGATCTTCAGCATAACCACCGAGACCGTTAAGAATAGCGCGACCTAATCGGCGATCGCGTTTTAAAGGTGTGAGCAATTTCGACCGCGAGAGAAAGCGGAGAATTTTCGCTTTCCCGCTGCCATCTACACTACTAAATATTGCCGCAGTTCGTCCTTCTGCGATCGCTCTTTCTTGAGGCCAATCTTCTAATAGTCCTTGTTCATCTAATACTAAATCAGAGATGCCTTGGAAATACGAATCTATTGTCTGCTGCTGGGTAATGACATTTTGCTGGACTGTGAGCAGGTTTTGCTGAATTGTCAAGTCTTTTGATATAACGTATTGTCGCCAAGCAACGTAAACGGCGATGATAGCGATGAGAATTTGCCCCAATGCACCAAACCATTCTGCGAGTGTTCCCGAAGCTTCCCAGTTAACTTTACCTCCCCAAGCCAGCAAGCGCGAACCTATACCACCGAACTTGATTAAGCCAAAAATGGATACTAAAACTCCCAAAAAGGCAACAAGCAGGGTTCGTTCTTGAAATGAAAACCAATCGTTGACGACAACTTGCAACCAAGGTATCAGTATTATCAGGGATAAGACTAAAGTTAATAGTGTGCCGCAAATGCCAATTATCCTGTTATTTATGGCAACTCCGATAAAAGTGATGGCGATCGCTAGCAAAATAATCAGTAATACCCTTGGCTTAACTGGTACGCTTTTAGTAATGCGTTGTTTGAGGAAAGACTGGGCTTGTTTGAGAGCAACTCGATTTTGCTGAGATTGCAATGAAGCACCCATTGCGATCGCTTGTTGAGTCGCTAGCTTTTCTGGGGTAAGGCAATTTTCGCTCTTGGCACCGTCAAAGTCATCTGGTTGCAAGTCGTGTTCTGGAATTGGATCTGGGGTTGGTAGATGGGATGAGTTGGAGTTGGATTCAATCGTCATGTTTTCTATTTTGCCCCAGCAGACTTGTTTCTTGCGCTGTTTTATCGTAGCCGCGATTGGGTAGGGTTAGGCAACAGCCATAGGTTATAAGAAGCGATCGCTCTCAAACCTGACTTTTTTAACGCTTGGAATTATGAGGCATTTGATTAATAGAATTAAAAACATATGAACAAGCACTTTAATCTTTTAATAAAGCAAATAACTGTAATCATTTCTTCTGTCAAATTCAGCGATATACAATCAAGCAAATAACTAACTATATAATTTATGTTAAGATAATTTATATGTTAAAACAAAAAATCTTTGTATTAGTTAAGTTTTTTGAGAAAAATCAGCAAATATTTGCAAAAATCATAACCTGGACTGATATTATCAAAAAAGATCATAAGCCTTTAATAAATATTATGAGTTATATAGGTACAGCATGTTTTTTTTGCGCGACCTAAAAGCAATTAGCTTGCTCGCTTTATTGCTCGTCGGCTGTAGTCATGAGACAAATTCAGCAGGGGAAATGAGCAAACAAGTAATACAAAAAACCAATGTATCCCCGCTTTTGGCAAAAGCTTATGAGACACAAAAAGTAGAAGATTACTTTAAGCAAGGAAATAATTTTTTAGAATCGCACCGCTATCAAGACGCGATCGCTGAATATGAAAAAGCGCTCCAAATCAAACCAGACAAGTATGAAGCTTGGATTAATCAAGGTAATGCTTTAACAGCACTGCAACGTTACGACAAAGCGATCGCTACCTACGACAAAGCGATCGCTATAAAAAAAGACTTGCATGAAGCTTGGTATAACCGAGGTAATGCCTTAACAGCACTGCACCTTTATCTTGATGCTGTAATCGCATATAAAAAAGCGATCGCTATCAAACCAGACAAGTATGAAGCTTGGATTAACCAAGGAATTGCCCTGACAAAGTTGGCACGCTACACTGAAGCGATCGTCGCATACGACAAAGCGATCGCCATTCACCCAAAAAAGCATGAAGCTTATTATAATAAAGCTTGCTCTTATGCTTTACAAAATAATATTGAATTAACAACACAGAACCTGCAAAAGGCAATCAAGCTTTATCCTAAGAAATATCAACAATTAGCAAAAAGCGATCCAGATTTTGATAAAGTACGTCGCAACAAACGCTTTCAGGAATTACTGCAATAATCGATTCTCAGAATAGAGAAACAATTATAATTAAGATTAGCTCTCTTTATCAAATGTATCGTAATGTTAATTGAGTTGAAAATATAACTCAAGACAGATATTCTCATCCAATAGATATTAGATATATTAAAATAAAATCATAGTTAATGTTAAAAAATGTATACTAAAGCCAGAATTTTACATCTAACAGTAGAAGAATATTTGCAACTGGAACTAGAAAGCGTCGCTCATCACGAATACATTGCTGGGCAAGTATATGCAACAGTCGCAAACACCGAAAACAGTAAAATAATTACTGGAAATATACTAACTCGATTGCGAGGACATCTACTGGGTAAAAGCTGCCGAGTCTTTTCATCAGATATGAAAGTCAAAATTGAAGCCCTTGATGTATTTTATCACCCAGATATTTGTGTGACTTGCGATTCTTCGGATCGAGAAAAACTGTTTAAAACCAATCCTTGTGTAATAGTCGAAGTTATTTCCCCAGAAACAGAACGCATACACCGTAACGAGAAGTTGATGAATTATCAGCAAATAAAAAGTCTAGAAGAGTATGTGTTAATTTCGGAATCAGAAATAAAAGTTGATATTTACCGTAAATATAATCATCAAACTTGGTTTTTGGAGCAGTTTATTGCCACAGATATAATGAAATTGTCATCAGTCGGTTTAGAAATGGCGATCGCGGAAATTTATGAAGATGTAGAATTTTGATATTTATTGCTAAAACTACCACGTTTTCGGCAAAAATATGAAAAAATTGTTAATTACTGGTGTTAGCGGCTTTTTAGGATGGAATATTTGCCAGTTAGCACGAGAATGGGAAGTTTATGGAACGTATTTATCTCATTCTCTCAACATCCCCAGCGTGAACACGCTGAAAGTTAACTTAACAAAATTTCAAGAAATTAAACAAATATTTCATGAAATTCAGCCAGCAGCAGTAATTCATACAGCTGCACAATCTCAACCAAACTTTTGTCAAACCCACCCGGAAGAATCACACGCTATCAATGTAGAAGCATCGAGTAATATAGCTGGACTTTGTGCAGATTATAATATCAAGTGTGCTTTTACATCAACCGACTTAGTTTTTGATGGCAGATGTGCACCTTATAGTGAAACAGACGCAGTATGTCCGCTAAATATTTACGGTGAACAAAAAGTGATGGCAGAAGCTGCTATGCTTTATAGATATCCGATGACAGCAGTGTGTAGAATGCCTTTAATGTTTGGGATGGCAACACCCACAGCTACAAGCTTTATGCAGCCATTTCTACAAACTTTAAAAGAGGGAAAAGAACTAAAGTTATTTATAGATGAATTTCGCACCCCAGTAAGTGGAAAAACTGCGGCAAAAGGACTTTTATTAGCCTTGGAAAAAGTCAACGGCATAATTCATTTGGGTGGTAAAGAGCGGATTTCGCGTTTCGATTTTGGAAAGTTATTAGTAGAAGTATTTCAACTGCCTTCTACAAACTTGCAAGCTTGCCGACAACAAGATATAAAAATGGCAGCACCAAGACCTAGTGATGTTTCTTTGGATAGTTCCAAAGCTTTTGCGTTGGGGTATGAACCTTTATCTTTGAAAACAGAATTAGAAACATTGGTTGATAATTAGTTAGGGAAAGCATGGGATATTAAGGTAAATTTTATGATCTAAAATTATAAATTCCATGAAAGGGTGCAATAAAACCAAGAAAATTGTTCAGATGTTGTGGGGTAATAAATTCCCGTATAATATAAACAAATTATATGGAGATGATGATGACCGATACCTTATCCTCCTCCACCCAGCGCACATTTGATGTGGAAAAATTGGTTCGCTTTTCTAAGGAGAAAGCGATCGCTACGGAAATAGTGATCACGAAATATTCAAGCATTGCTGTCTGGGGTGTACACCCAGGTCAAGAAGTGCCTGCACACACTCACCCCGATGGACAAGATACCTGGATCATCATAAGGGGAGAATTGACCTACTATCTTGGCAACGGAGAGAAGAAAATTATTTCCAGTGGACAGATTGATATTGCAGAACCGTCGCAAGTTCACGGGGCAATTAATGAGGGATCGGAAGATGTTGTGTTTCTCTCCATTTATTCTGCTCCGAGTCTCAAAGTCATCCCCGCATCCCCATAAAATGTAAGACTTGACCGACTGTCTCAACAAACAAGTTTATATTAGCGATCGCTTGGAAATTAATTATGCTTTACCTGAAACCGTTGTAGAGACGTAGCATCGCTACGTCTCTACGTCTTTTCTACCAGATGTTTACTCTGAATAAGCTTCCATTGGTAGACAAGAACAAACAAAATTCCTGTCACCATAGGCATTATCAATTCTACCTACAGACACCCAGAATTTATATTTGCGAGTCCAAGGTGCTGGATATGCAGCTTGTTCACGAGAATAAGGGTGATTCCATTCACCGGTGATGAGGTTTTCAGCAGTGTGGGGTGCATTCTTCAAGACATTATCTTGAGCATCCATCTTGCCTGATTCGATTTCCGCGATTTCTTTACGAATTGCAATCATTGCATCACAGAAACGATCTAACTCTTGTTTTGATTCGCTTTCGGTGGGTTCCACCATGATTGTACCAGCTACGGGCCAAGAAACAGTCGGTGCATGGAAACCGTAATCCATCAAACGCTTGGCAACATCATCAATGTCGATATTCGCGGATTTTTTAAGCGATCGCAAGTCTAAAATGCACTCATGAGCAACTAAAGCATTTTTACCTTTATATAAAACAGGATAATATTGCTCAAGTTTTTTAGCGATGTAATTCGCATTCAAAATCGCTACTTTCGTTGCATCCGTTAAACCATCCGCACCCATCATGGCAATGTACATCCAAGATATCACCAAAATGCTCGCGCTACCCCAAGGTGCTGCTGCGATAGCACCAATCGATTTTTGATTACCTTCGTGCATTTGCACCACGACGTGTCCAGGTAAAAACGGCACTAAATGCTGTGCAACCCCAATTGGTCCCATCCCCGGACCACCACCACCGTGAGGAATACAGAAGGTTTTGTGCAAGTTCAAGTGACAAACATCTGCACCAAAATCTCCCGGACGACAAAGACCGACTTGAGCATTCATATTTGCTCCATCCATGTAAACTTGTCCACCGTGAGAGTGAACAACAGCGCAGATTTCTTGAATTTGCTCCTCGAATACACCATGAGTTGAGGGATATGTCACCATTAAAGCAGCAAGTTCTTTGCTATGCTTTTCGGCTTTTGCTTTTAAGTCGTTTAAATCAACATTCCCGTCCACGTCACAAGCAACTGGTACTACTTTCATCCCGCACATCACCGCACTTGCGGGATTTGTTCCATGTGCAGATGTGGGAATTAAGCAGACATTGCGGTGTTGTTCTTTGCGACTTTCGTGATATTCACGAATTACCAAAAGTCCTGTATATTCACCTTGAGAACCGGCATTTGGTTGGAGAGAAATTCCCGCAAAACCCGTGATTTCAGCTAACCATTCTTCAAGTTGCTCAAATAGAATTTGATAACCTTGAGTTTGCGACTTTGGGGCAAATGGATGAATATTACCGAATTCCGCCCAAGTTACAGGTATCATTTCTGATGTTGCATTCAACTTCATCGTACATGAACCCAAGGGAATCATCGATGTAGTTAGAGACAAATCTTTACTTTCTAACTTGTGTATGTAGCGCAATAACTCAGTTTCTGAATGATATGAGTTG
>JBPCQW010000462.1:0-15502 GCA_050997715.1 Hassallia sp. | reverse complement strand
GAACAGGCACATAGCGAGATTACTTTGGGCAAAATTCCCGATGAAGATCCATCGATGTATGTGGTGATGCCTACAGGACTCGACCCTTCAATGGCACCTGAAGGCAAGCATACGCTGTGGATTGAGTTTTTTGCCCCTTATCAAATTGCGGGTGCAGAAGGGACGGGGTTAAAGGGTACAGGTTGGACGGATGAATTGAAAAACAAAGTTGCAGACAGGGTGTTGGATAAACTGGCGCAGTATTCACCCAATCTGAAACATTCAATTATTGCCCGTCATGTGGAAAGCCCTGCTGAGTTAGCGCAACGTCTGGGGACTTACGGGGGTAACTATTACCACATCGACATGACTTTAGAACAGATGCTGTGCTTCCGTCCGCTGCCGGAAATAGCTAATTATAAAACGCCGATTGATAATTTATATCTGACTGGCGCGGGAACTCATCCAGGGGGTTCGATTTCTGGTTTACCGGGACGCAACTGTGCGCGGATGTTTTTGCATAGCCAGGAACCTTTGTCACAGAAACTTAAAGATGCAGGAAATTCACTCAAGTCTACTGTTGCATCGGTCTTTGGGAAGGAATAATTTTTGAAATTTCACGCAAAGGCGCAAAGGCGCAAAGAAAGATTTAGTATTTTTGTGTCTTGGTGTGAGATTTAAAAATCTTCCTTCTTGAGTAGGCGATATCCATACTTGTTGCCGATGACAAAGATAACGGAAAATTGATGTAATAAAGTTACTGTTGCCAATGCTGGAGCAATGACAAATCGTGTTTTGATTCTTGGAGGAAGAGGGCGGATCGGCAGTAGTGTTGCCCAGGATTTAGCCACCCACACGCAGGCGGAAATTACCATTACTGGGCGATCGCCAGATACTGAAACTAGCGATATGCCTCGGAAATTTCTGGTTTTAGACTTAGCGGAGGTTGACAAATTGCGGAGTGCGATCGCCTCTGCCGATTTAGTCGTCCACTGTGCTGGACCTTTTCACTACCGCGATGCTAATGTTCTCAAAATTTGCATCGAACAAGGTGTCAACTATGTAGATGTTAGCGATCACCGTTCATATACCAGTAAGGCTTTAAAATATCATCAACAAGCCGTCGCTGCTGGTGTCACGGCAATTGTTAATACTGGTATTTTTCCTGGGATTTCTAACAGCATGGTACGTCATGGTGTCGAGCAATTCGATACAGCCGAAAAGATACATTTAAGTTATTTGGTATCTGGTTCTGGTGGTGCTGGTGTAACTGTGATGCGGACAACATTTCTCGGATTGCAACATCCTTTTGATGCTTGGATAGACGGCAAATGGCAAACAGTTAAGCCTTATAGCGAACGGGAAGCTATTAACTTTCTTCCCCCATACGGACGCACTGGAGTTTACTGGTTTGATATGCCAGAAACTTTCACATTACCCCACGCTTTTCCATCAATCAAAACCGTAATTACTAAGTTTGGCTCAGTTCCCGATTTTTACAATCACATGACTTGGATTACTGCTCATGTGTTTCCTAAATGGTTAATGCAGAAGCGTGGAACTATCGAGTTTTTGGCTCATGTCAGCCATTTCATGACGGATGTGACTAATAATTTTACTGGTATTGGGGTAGCAGTTCGTTCAGAAGTTACAGGGCAAAAAAACGGTGAGACAAGTATTTTTTGCTCAGACTTATTGCATGAAAATACGGCAATGGCTTCTGGTTGTGGCACGGGTAGTATTGCTCAATTATTATTAGAGGGCAAACTTAACAAACCAGGCGTTTTTCCTGTAGAAGAAGCATTGGCAACAGATTTATTTGAATATATAGTGCAAAGCCGAGAAATTAAGATTTATCACAATTGGTTATAGCCAAAAATTAATGTATCCTCCGATAGAAGTAAGAAATGTACTTAAACACCTAGGATGCCTGTGAGCCTTGTATAATACCTAAGTAATTATGTCTCATGCATGACTAAGGCTCATAACAGAAAATTAGGAGGGTTTATTCCATGCCAAAAATTTTACTAACTTTAAAACAAGCATTACTTTCAAGCATTTTAGTTTTTGGTTTGATGATTTTCATCAGCTTGTCCGGTTTATTCATGCTGGTTCAGCAGCCTAGTTATGCAACCACACTTGAAGAATTGAAGCTGATACCTCCAGAGTATAAACCAACGCCAGAAGAAAAGATTGACCGCGCTTACGAACGTAACGAAGCTGCTGGTATTCGCGAAGAACAGCGAGAAGAAGCTTACGAACAAGCACTAAAAGATGGTGAAAATCTCAATACTATGGAGAAGGCTTACGAAAGAAATCTAAAAGCTGAAAAAGCTGAAAATCCCTCAGAGTCTTTTGGAGAAAAAGCTAAAGAAGTTATTGAAAAGGTAACAGGGAAGTAGGGGACGAGGGGACAAGGGGACAAGGGAGACAAGGAAGACAAGGGGGCAGGGGAAGCAGGGGAGGCAAGAGGGAATCTTAACTATTTGCTCCTGACTCCTGACTCCCCCTCACTCGAATTCATCAACTGTAGCGGGGGGAGTTGCATTTTCGTTCTTGGCAATTCTGCGCTCGTACCAGTTCATTAATGGAGTTGAACTAACTCCATGTACAATTACTGAAACAACAATAGTTGTGTAAGTAATCCAGCCAATTTTTTCACCAAGTTCCCCTTTTAAACCATTACCAAATGCATAAGCTAGATAATATAAAGAGCCAACACCGCGAATACCAAACCAACCAAATAACCAGCGGGTTCGTGAGTCCATTTTGCGGTGACGTGAGTCTGACGATCGCTTACCAATTGTACTAATCCAGGCTCCTATAGGTCGAATCACAAAAAATAGAAATACTATCACTAACAAAGATTGGTAAGCATAATTAAGCATAGGCTTAAATAATAATATCGACCCCAATATTAAAATTGTTCCGACTTCCGATAGCTTTTCAATTCGCTCTACAAATTCTAATTGTTGCAATGGCTTTTCCGGATTTCTGTAACTACGCTGTACAACTAAGCCAGCAACAAATACAGCTAAAAACCCATAGCCATTAACAATTTCTGTTAATGAATAAGTTATCAAAATAGTGCTGATTGCGACAAAATCTTCCATCAATTCATCAGCACGACGGCGTTTTTGAATTTTTTTCTCAATCCAAACTACTGCTTTGGCAACGATAAATCCCATGACGATACCAGCAGCGATCGCCCAAATTAAATCAACTGCAACCCACTGTTTAAACCAGTTGTTCCAATTATCATCTTTTAAGGCATGAATGCCAAAATAAACAAAGGGAAAAGCTAAAGCATCATTTAAACCACCTTCAGAAGTTAAACCGAAGCGCAACTCATCTTGGTCGTTTGTATCTGTCAGTTGTACTTCTGATGCTAAAACAGGGTCAGTTGGTGCTAAAATTGCGCCTAATAAAATTGCCTCTCCCCAATTCATACCTAAAAAGAACTTGCCCACCACAGCCAGCCCAAAAATCGAAATTGGCATCAAAAATACAATCAACCGCGTCGTAATATCCCAAGCCTTGAAGCGTAGCGGACGAACGATTTTTAAGCCGCAGGCAAATACGGAAACAATTACCACAAACTCTGTTATTCGTTCCAGCACTTCGGCGTTGAATGCATCTCCTTGGCGCAATTTAATTAGCCCTAAGCCATAAGGTCCTGCCAAAATTCCTACTAGTAGATAAATAAGCGCGAAGGAAAGAGGTAAGCGTGAAATCCAGCCTGAACCTAAAGTAACACCGAGCAAGAGTAGACCGATAAAAAGTAAATCAAGAATATAAATATCTACCATAACCATTTATAAATAAAATAAGCTTTGCCTTGCCAGTTTATAGGCGATCGCTTTTGGTTATAAATGCCTTATGGTAGATTTATGATAAGTATATAAATTTTATTTTTATCTCTGCTCAAGCATTAAATTTGGGTGCGTGAAATCATGAAGGATAATTTCCTCTACATTGAGATTTATGAACGCAGAGATAACCCTGATTTATAAGAGTGCAGATATCTTCTGTTGAACGCCGATAATCAGCTCGTCAAATTAGTGCGTCATGGTGCGATCGCACCTAAAGCTAACAAAGTTGCATACGGTAAAGATTGTTACTTTAGGCATGATTTAGGGCAACTTAAATACAGAATGGCATACAAGTCAACTTTGTATTAGTAAAATCACCACAGTGAACGATAAATGAATTACTCAGATTCTCAACTAGATGTAAATCCCCTAATTTCCAAAATGGAACAGTTAGAACAAAATTATAAAGCCCTATATAAATATTTTGTAGGCTTTAAAAGCCAGTTAGAAGATTTAAAACAACAACTTCATCAGCCTTCAGAAATTGACCCTTTGCAAGTTTTGCAGTCGCAAGTTTACGCTTTACAAAGGCAGTTGCAGGATTCAGAGACTGGGAGTGATGTTGTGGATGCAACAACTACAGAAATCATTGTTGATAATGTAGAAATAGCGACACCGTTTTTTGAGCTAGATATTGATACAAAAGCCCAAGAAAGAATAATATTTATAGCTTTAAGTGATGAGCAATTCAAACTAGACAGAATGATATGGTTGATAGATATAACTTATGCGAAGGAGGAAGAGAAGTTAGGTCAACCTGTTAGTGCTGAGGAATTTTGGAAGCGTTATAACGCAAGTCAAAGAGATTTTACAGGAATTAACTTAACGGGAGTCAATTTAAGTAAGAGTTCTTTGCGTGATGTTAATTTGAGCAGAGCCAACTTGAGTGGTGCAAATCTTTGTGATGTCCCTTGGGAGTCAATCAACCTGAGTGGTGCAAATTTAACAAGAGCTAATTTGAGTGGTGCTAACTTGAGAGGAGCAAAGCTGATGAAAGCAGACTTAAGTAATGTAAATCTCAGCAAGGTAAACCTAATTGAAGCAAATCTCGAAAGCGCAAACCTTGAAGGAGTAAACCTGCAACACGCTTATTACGACACAGCAACTGTCTTTCCCACAAATTTTAATGCTACTGAAGCTGGAGCCTATTTAATCGCTCCAGGTGTGTCACTGCAAAATGTTAATTTGGCAGGGGCTAATCTGAATAAGGTTAACCTAGCTGGGGCTGACTTGCAAGGAGCAGACTTGAGCTTAACTAATTTACAAGTTGCAAATTTGAGTGAAGCCAACTTGAGTCAAGCAAATTTATCTCAAGCAAATTTGAACAGTGCAAAGCTTCTTGAAGCAAATTTAAGTAAAGCTAATTTGTTTGAGGTACAACTTTATTCGGCAGATTTAACTGGGGCTAATTTAAATGAAGTTAACTTGAGTAAAGCAAAATTTGGTAGTGCAAAGTTAGCAGCTGCTAACCTCAAAAAAGCGAATTTGATGCAAGCAGACTTAAGTAATGCAAACTTAAGAGGGGCAGATTTGAGTGAAGCAAATTTGAAAAATGCGAAGTTGAATTCCCAGCCAAATTTTATAGATGCTAACCTGACTAAAGTTAATTTACTTGGTGTTACGCTGCGTGGAGAATTCAGTAGGGCTAACTTTAGTGAAGCCAACCTCTGTGGAGCAGATATAAGTCACACAAAGTTAAGCGAGGCAAACTTCACTTCAGCTAACTTACGTGGAGCCAATTTGTATAAAGCTAACTTAGAAGAAGCTAACCTCAAAGATGCTGACTTAACTGGTGCAAATTTTCAAGAAACAAAGCTTAGTGGTGCTATCATGCCAGATGGCACAACTCACGAATAGAATTTTCGGCATTGCTGAATTGATGCATGAATTCGGATGTAGAGACGTTCCGCCGGAACGTCTCTACAAGGATTTTGGTATTATGTAAAATCATTAACGCCGAATTTTCTTATTTTCGTAAAAAGGAAGCCCACGCAGGTGGGCTTTGTTCGTATAGCCCCAGGCTTCCAGCCTGCGGGCTTCTTTACACCCCCAACTTCTCACCCCTAATCGAATAATCCAACAATTCCATCGGATGTATCACCGAAATATCCTTACCCTGCAACTTTAAATGTTTAGTAATTTGCAACGTACAACCCGGATTTGCAGAAGTAATTAAATCTGCACCAGTATTCAACAAATTCTGTACCTTTTGCTTGCCCAATTCATCAGCAACATCCGGTTGCAGCATATTGTAAACTCCCGCACTACCACAACACAAAGCCGCGTCTATTGGTTCTCTTAACTTCACCCCTGGAATTTGTCGCAATAACTGACGCGGTTGCACACTAATCTTTTGTCCGTGCAATAAATGACAAGCATCTTGATAAACTAAATTCAACGGTTTCTCTGCAATTGGTGACAGTTTCGCCGTTAAACCAACCGTTGCCAAAAACTCTTGTGCATCCTTTACCTTACTAGCAAATTCCTTTGCCTTTTCGCGATATTCTGGGTCATCTTCTAACATATGACCGTATTCTTTTAAAGTATGACCGCAACCAGCAGCATTGATAATCACCGCATCCACATTAGTGTCGGCAAAACTATCAATCATCTGTCTCGCTAAAGCCTTCGCTTGTTCACTTTGTCCTTGATGTTCGGGAAGCGCGGCACAACAACCTTGAGATTTCGGAATTACAACTTCACAGCCATTCGCTGTTAAAACCCGCACCGTTGCTTCATTCACCGGCGAGAAAAATAGACGTTGCACGCAACCCAAAATCACGCCCACACGATAACGTTTTTCACCTTTTGCCTTGATAATAGTAGGTAAATTATCTTGAAAAGATTTTAAAGTAACTTCCGGCAAAATTGATTCCATTGCTGCCAAGCGGGGAGATATGCGTTCAAGTAAACCAGTAGATCGCACAAGTTTTGGCAAACCCAACTTTTGATAAATCAACAATGGAACCAGTAAAAATCTTAAACGGTTCGGATAGGGAAACAGAGAAAATATCAATTGACGAAATAATTTATCAGGCAAACTGCGGGGATAATTCCTTTCAATTTGCGGACGAGTTGCTGAAAGTAACTTGTCATATTGCACACCAGAAGGACAAGTAGTCACACAAGCAAGACATCCCAAACACGAATCAAAATGTGATGCCGTTGCCTCATTCAACGCAATTTCACCCTCATTAATCGCATCCATCAAATAGATTCTTCCTCGCGGAGAATCCATTTCCTTACCAAGCACCCGATAACTAGGACAAGTCGCAAGGCAAAACCCACAATGCACACAACTATCAATCAACTTCGGCTCAGGTGGATTCTTTTCATCAAACCCTTTCAAATTCTTCAAACTAGCCGTATTATTATTTAAATTAGTATCTGAAACCTGCATACCCTTTCCCCTCTTTCTTGGCTTCCTTGGCTTCTTCTCCTTTCGGAGACGCTACGCGAACGCGGTTCGTTTCTCTTCTCAAATCCCCGCCACAAAACGACCAGGACTTAAAATATTCTTCCCATCAAACTCTCTTTTAATACCCCGCATAATCTGCAAAGCATTACCCGTATATCCCCACACATCTACTTTTTGTTTTACCGCAATCGGTGCAGACAAGATAGTGAGGAAACCACTATTACTTTCACAGAGCGATCGCATCTTCAAAACCTCACTTTCACCCTCAAGCCGCAACACCCCTAAACCATTACCAATATGAATCAAACCCATCCCTACCGAAGTCAAAACTTCCACAGCCGCAGTAGGTAACACTCCTACTTTACAAGTAATTTCCGACTCCGTGACATCAGAATGCATTTGTTCTCGCAATTTCTGCCATAAATCAACTTCATCTGGGGCAGAATAAATCGTTCCTTGTAAACCCAACTTTTCCCCTACTTCTAAAAGTCGGTTTGACTGTTCCTTCACACTCTCAACTATACTTTGAAAGCGAGCGATTAAACCCAAACCGTTACCCAAACCCAAGTTAGACACAACTTGAGTTGAAAGCAAATCAGCTTGAGTTGGTGTCAGTGCCGAACCTCGCAGAGTGTCAGCAGCTTGAGATATAGCAAGAGCCGTACCAGTTAGCACCACCGTCCCCGATATCTCCGGCAACGGATAAACTCGAAAAGTAGCTTGACTTATAATTCCAAGTGTGCAGTAAGATCCAGTAAATAACTTCATCAAGTCGTAGCCGGCAACATTTTTTACCACCCGTCCCCCAGCTTTGGCAATTTGTCCATCAGCACGGACAAAGGTAATACCCAAAAGTTGATCACGCACACTGCCGTAACGTTGTCGCAAAGAATTTGTATCAGCTGTGGCGATAATTCCACCAATAGTTGCTGATTCTGGTGCGGTGGGGTCGAGAGCGAGAAATTGCCGATGTTCTGCTAAAATTGCCTGGAGCTTTGAGAATTTCATTCCCGCTTCTACGGTGACAGTCAAATCACCAACTGCATGTTCAATTAACTTGTTAATGCGTTCGGTACTGATTACGACATCAACGCTAGTTCCTAAACCGCCCCAACTGATTTTACTACAATTACCGCAAGTTAAAACGCGCCAGTTATTTTGGTGAGCCTGTGCGATCGCTTGTGCTAATTCTTCGGTAGTGTGAGGATAAACAATGCAACTGGGAACGCTTCCAGGCATTATCGCCTGTAGAATACGCTCTTGGCGACTAAGTTCGATATTTTCCCAACATATAGCATTATCTTCCCCTACGATAGATGCAAAACTAGAAGCGTTTGCTTTCATCAGTTTATTTTTGAATCCCTAAATCTAATGTACTGGTTTTCAGGAGAATGGAGACAGGAGACAGGAGACAGGAGTCAGGAGGTAGGAGAATGGAGTCAAAAGACAGGAGAATGGAGTCAAAAGACAGGAGAATGGAGAATGGAGTTGTAGAGACGCGATTAATCGCGTCTGTCAGGGGTGTGTATCTTAAAACACAGCATTGGGCATATGTGGTGTTATAACAAAGAGAATCCCGGTTTATTCAATAAATCGGGATTCTGACAAGTCATTTAGTTGTACAAAAACACTATTAACTACTAACCAATAACCACTTTGTCATTCTCTAAACGTTAATCGGCTGTTTCTTTTTTAATGAGTTGTCATAACCGTTACTGTCTTCAACGTCTATTTTTTGGAGTACTTCTTTACCTGTAATCAATCTTGCGCCGCGATTGCGAGTAAAATAGTTCCAGCCCCACTGAATCATCACTACTAATTTGTTGTCAAACTCAATTAAGAAGTAGATGTGAATTAATAGCCAAAATAGCCAAGCTAAGAAACCTGTAAGTTTAACAAAACCTAAATCTACAACGGCTAAATTTTGCCCAATCATCGCTAAACTACCCCGATCAATGTAGTGAAACGGTGGTAAACTTTTACCTTGAAGCCGTTGTTTAATCAACGAAGCTACGTATTGTCCTTGTTGCATCGCTACGGGTGCGACACCAGGTAGAGGTTTGCCATTTTCAGGGGAAAAATTCGCTAAATCGCCAACTACGAAAATATTAGAATGTCCCTTGATACTTAAGTCGGGTTCAACAATCACTCGTCCAGCGCGATCGCATTCAGCACCTGTGCGTTCTGTCAAAACTTTTCCCATTGCCGACGCTTTCACACCTGCTGCCCATAATACCGTTTTTGCGGCAATCTCTGTCACTTCATCGCCTCGTTTAATAGTGACAACATCATCTTGAATATTCGTTACTAGTGCTTTTGTGTGTACCGTCACACCCATCCGGGTTAAAGATGCTTCCGCTTCGGCTGATAATTCCGGTGCGAAGGGTGGGAGAATACGATCCATGCCTTCAAGAAGCAAAACTTGCGCCTCGGAAGTGTCGATGTTGCGAAAATCTTCTTTCAGGGTGTGGTATGCTAATTCGGCGATCGCCCCTGCTAATTCTACACCGGTTGGACCACCACCAACTATGACAAATGTTAACCAGGCACGGCGAATTTCTGGATCAGTTTCCTTTTCAGCAGCTTCAAAAGCCGTAAAAATGCGACGACGCATTAACAGCGCATCTTCCACAGTTTTCAAACCGGGTGCAAATTCTTCCCAGTCGTCTTTACCAAAGTAAGAATGCTTTGCACCTGTGGCAACAATTAATGTATCGTAAGGTACTATTTCATCACCTAAAATCACTTTTTGCGCTTCTGGATCGATATCATTCACTTCACCTAGCAGCACTTTTGTATTTTTACTCTTACTCAGCACCGATCGCAATGGCGAAGAAATATCAGCGGGAGATAACGCACCTGTCGCAACTTGATACAAAAGCGGTTGAAATAGATGAAAGTTCCTTTTATCAATCAGTGTAACGTTTACTGAAGCTTTGGCTAAGGCTTTTGCGGCGTAAAGTCCACCAAAGCCACCACCAACGATTACTACCTGATGAGGTGGCTGATTGTCAAGTGATATCATAAGAAATGTTTCCTTTTTCAAGCTGCTGTTATTATTCTTAACAAATTTACTTATATCAAGTTTGTCACATTTGTTGCTGTTTGGCTTGAACAGATGAAAATATGATGAAAGTAATTAAAGCTACATTTAATCGGTGTCCAGCAAATCATGCGTCTTGTAGAGACGACGATTTATCGCGTCTCTATGACGATTTATCGCGTCTTGTAGTAACCATTTAATTACAAGGAATCAGGATTTACACCCAAAGCGCGTAATTGTTTGCGTAAACGTGCATTTTCTGCTTCAGCTTGTTCAGCGCGTTGACGTTCATTTTCAGCACGTTGGTGTTCTTGTTTTGCGCGTTCATCCCCAGTCAGCAAAAGATTTCCTTGGTCATCCCACCAACGCAACCAGGGTAAATTGGCATTGAGATACTCACCTTGCCATATACCTAACTCTACTCCCAAAGGAGCGATCGCATAATGTCCTCTTTCATTAGCAGCCATCAACTGGTAATTACCCGCAACCATTTGATAAACTTCTACCGCTGCCTTTTTCACTTCATAAATACCATAAAAAGCAGGACGAATAACTTGTTCATAAATCCAAAATTTGCCTTGGAAAGGTGTATTATTTCGCTCTTGTTCCCCGTTCCCAGAGACAAATTCCAAAACAATTAACGGTGCTATTAGTTCCTGCCATAATACATAAGAGCGTCGCAGTTCACCGTTGAGAGTTGGGGGGACATTCGCAACGTAAAACCAATCTGGTGCTTCTGCACCTCGTTCTGGAGGAGTAGTCATCCGCCAGTATATACCGCAATCTTGCCCAATGCAGTATTGCCCATCTGCGTGAATTTGTTGCAAACGCGGTTGAATCGAGTCTGTCAGCAGGATACTCTGGGGATGCTCCTGAAAATTTTTCACAAAAGTCCCGTCTGATTCTGGTAGCTGCGTATGGTCTGGTAAAACAAGGCTGACAGGTTCAATAGTCATCGCTTTTTCTCACCAAAGATTATTAAATCACCTCAGGTAAATCTAGTCTACCAATTGAATCACACCCCATTGTCCATTTGTGAGCCAATCAGAGTCAGATTTTGCTACTTGTTCAATAACTTCCGGTTTTAACCCAGCGACGACTTCCGACTTCAAGGTGCGTAAAGCGACAATGGGAGCAGGTAGGTAAGATACTATATCTGCGAAATTGGTGGTAAAATCCCAGTGGCGATCGCCTAATAATCGGCGATAATTTGCATCACCTTTAATCACAATCAAATTTGCCGCTGATAAATCACTTTTAAGTAAGTCCGGTATTTCCCAAAAAGCTAAAGGTGATGTCCAGAAGTAATCTTCAGATAAAACTAAGCGCTCTGAAGCAATATTTTCTTGCAACCTTTTGGCAAATAATGTAACATCATCATGGCTGGAAGCTGCTAAAAAATCGATTGTATGCAGCACATCTTTAATCATGGCATCCGAGACAAAAGTCGGGTGAGGCTTTAAATGCAGCTTCACTTTATTTGCGACACCACTACCCAAGAGAAAATCTACCAAACATAAGTCGCAAACCAGTTCAAAACCAGCATTATCTATTACAAAGTCAATGCGTTTACCCTTACTGGCTAACAATTCCGTGACTTTGGCGGCATCATCGACTAAAATTTGACCTTGTTGACTTTGAATATCAAAACGACTCCGGTCACTTTCCAATGCTGACCACAAACTCAAGTCTACACGATTTCCCCACAGCCCAAAATATAACAAAGGAATCAAAGCTGTTTTATTTAACTTTTCTTCTTTTTGTGCATCAATCAACCATTGATTAACTTGAATACACAAAGCTGCTATCGAGTCAAGAGATGTTTCTAAACCTTTATTTTTCTGTAATTGAAATGGATCGACACCTTGCAATTCACCAGGACGAAAGTAATTAGTAATTTCCAGAATTAGACGATAAAAATAAGTTTCTGCCAAGAACCAAGGAAGATCAATCCAACGCTTACCTTTAAATGGTTCTAGATATTTGACCCAAGCTGAAAAATCAGCACCAGTGTCATGTAAAATAGGTGAAAAATCTTCTGATGGTAACTCACTCGCTAGTTGTTTTAGGCAATCATTGATATTTTCTGGGTAATTATTTTCAACGATGACTCGGCGTGCGATCGCAGGCATTCGTTGAGTTACTGTATACTCAGTAAAAGTACCAACTTCAGATCCCAAAAGTGGAGATGGTAGGGGCAATTTGGGAATGTCGGGTGTCATCACCACAAGTTCTCTTTCCCTCTTAATTTTTTGTTATTCTATCCTTGTTTTGAGAATTGGCGTCGGAAAATTATAAAATCTACTTAATACTTAAAAAGTCATTAAGCTATACTCTGTTAGTTGTTATTTGTTAGTTGTCAAAAAATGCTCCGACGCGCTAATCACTATCCAGATATTGCTCATTTACAACTTATAACTATTGTACAGACGTTCCGCCGGAACGTCTCTACCGGATCTCGTAACTCTTTCTAACGGTACAAGACGAATATCAAACAGCAGTGCAAATATTGTAAATTATGGACACCACTAAACGCCTAGCTACTCTCAACCGCATTCGCAAACTCAGCCGTCTGATGGATACATCTATAGGTATTCCTGGGACACGGTTTCGCTTTGGATTAGACCCAATTCTTGGTCTTGTTCCTGGTGCTGGTGATTTAATCAGTACAGGATTTTCGGCTTATATAATATATTTAGCAACCCGTGTTGGCATCCCAAATCAAGATTTAAGGCAAATGATTTTCAACGTTGGTTTGGAAGCAGTCGTGGGTACAGTCCCCTTAGTGGGTGATTTGTTTGATGCTGTTTATAAGTCTAACATCCGCAATTTAGCAATTTTGGAAAAGCATCTAACAGCAGTTGAACCAGAATTCTCTAAAGTTGCTTTTGAAGAAGAAAGCAATCTAGCTTCATTTAATTAGCTGAATATATAATATTATGTCCAAAAATTAACACTAATAAAAACATCCCAACCGTCGTAGTTCCGCTGGAACGTCTCTACATTATGTGTGATTTGCGCTTCTATCCCTTAAAAGTCTTGATATGAGCGGTAAACCGCTCACTACATTTTACGTTTAATTTTTCGCTTCTGAGCTAGTATCAATTAAAATACCAATTAATATAGCAATTAATTCCATCATTTCTTCGGGAATTCGATATAACTTTATATCTTCTATAATCTGTTTTTCTTGACGTTTATATATAGCAAATCGCCAATCTTCTCCGGTTGTGACTGCACCATATAAAACTGGTGTATCTGATTTAGTCCATTGGTCTAGCGCTATTAGTTCCACTGCTAATTGTGTAAAACCCCGGCTTAAATCAGCTTGTTTGGCTTCAATTACTAACAATCCTTTACCTTTGCTAATGTAATAGTCAAAACTACCTTTGAGTTGTTCGCTGACACTAACAGGATATTCAATATTCAATTGAGTTTGTGTAATTTCACATACTTCTAATAGTATAGGTGCAATTATTGCTTGTTTGCGGGCATCTTCACTAAGTAATTTTACATGTCTTAAATTACGTTCAATCAGTCGCTGTAAATCCTCAATTTTATTTACATCGTACTCTGATTTAGGTAATAGCAGTCTTTCTCTTTCATAAGAGCATCCTAGCTCTGCTAAGATATCTTCTGGAGTAAAAGATAATTCAAAATATTTACTAAATGTATAGCTTTGACCGGGCTGTATAATGCGTGGACGACTCATATGCTTTTATTTATTAGTAAAGGCTATACATTTAATTATAGTTTTTAGACACAACTACTGATGCTAACAATAACATTATAAAGGACGCGGTGAGGCGGATAATTTATCCTTTGTACCGCGTCCTTTAATAATTATTTCCGCCAAGGGAAATGACTGTATTTTAATATCAGTCATAAAAATTAGAAGCGGAAACCAACACCAGTTTGCAAGCTTAAAGCACCAGCATTGCTGTCTTTGTAAGCGTCAATACCCCATTTAGCATCACCATACAAAACGGTGTTTCTAGCAATTTCTGATTCAGCACCAACGGTTACTACAGGTGTATTTTTGTTTCCTAATTGGGTAGCTTTACCTTCATCGGTGACAAACGAGTAACCACCACCAACGTAAACGTTAGTATTTTTAGCAACAGGTGCATCGTAAGTTACTAACGGCATAAATGCGGTAGCATCACCACCGAACAAAACAGCACCCCGAACTGAAACAGGTGCATTAGGTACAGCAGCGCGTCCTTGAATATTTCCACCTAATAAAGCGGCGTCGTTTTGTCTTCCACCATTGGTGACACCAGCAGAAACACCAGCACCGATGTAGCTACCTTTCAAACCAAGTGTTTCAGCGGTTTGAGGTGTTTGAGCGCTAGCAATTCCCGCACTAAAGATAACAGAAGCAACAGCAAGTGCAGAGGCTGCGAATTTAGCGAGTTTCATAAGTTCTTCCTGACTAGAGATTTAGTCAAATCAATGTTCTCTAGTACTAGAATCTCTTTTTTTAGCAAATGTAACCTCGCACTTTTGGATAGCCTGAGTGGGTTAAAATATTTCACCCGACTGGGTGAACACGCGGAGAAATTTAAAGTTGTTGGTGAACCACTGCCTCCCCTTTTACCCTCCGAGGTAATAAATTTTTTCACCCCTAAGTATGTTGATTATCCATACTTTTTCGTCTTTAAGAGAGATTGATGCGATCAGGGAATGATTTATGCGTATTCATCATCTTAATTGCGGTTGCATGTGTCCGATTGGTGGGGCACTCTTCGACGGTTTTAGTCGCGGGTTAACAGCCTGTCTCGTCTGCCACTGCTTGCTCGTCGAGACAAATGAGGGACTGGTTCTTATCGATACTGGCTTTGGCGATCGCGATATCAAAGCGCCATTATCAAGACTCAGCCCGTTCTTCATGAATTTGAATCGCATACAGTTTGAACAAAAATACACAGCGATCGCTCAAATCGAGCAGCTTGGCTTGAACCCGCGCGATGTACGGCATATCGTGCTTACCCACCTTGATTTCGACCATGCAGGGGGCTTAGAGGATTTTCCCGACGCAACCGTGCATGTAATGCTGACTGAGATTGAGGCAGCGCGGGAGCGACGCGGCTGTATCGCAGCTGAACGCTATCGTCCAGGTCAGTGGGATGAAGTCAAACACTGGAAGTACTATTCACCCTCTGGTGAACCTTGGTTCGGCTTCGAGGC
>JBPCQW010000446.1:0-5539 GCA_050997715.1 Hassallia sp. | reverse complement strand
TTAGCAATGATTGGCTTTGTTGCACTCATAGCTATCGAAGTCTTCACCGGACATGGTGCGATCGCCTGGTTGACAATTTTGTAATCTAGCTACGCAGATATCAATAAATAAATTTAGATTAAATTTGGAGAAACACAATGAGAACTGATTTTGACTTTCCTAAAAAAGATTTACTTGGACCGGTTGTATTTAGACCTGATTTCAACAGCTTTGAGACAATTGATGTAAATCAAGCTTGGTCATTGTTTTTCACTGCGGGTAAAGAAGATAAAGTATTAGGACAAAACCCGGAATTTGGCAGATTTTTCACCTATTTATTAATTGCTATTGGTGCAACAGGTTCTCTTTTGGCAGGTGCTTTCATCCATATGGTATGAAGATTTCTGTTTAGCTTTTAATGTTTATGAAAGTTCTGGTTTTCGCAACCAGGACTTATTTTTTTAGATGATGATATTATTGAAAATTCCGTAGAGACGTTCCACTGGAACGTCTTTACATCATTCTGAATAATGCCCAAGCGATGAATCTTTCCGTGTAGTATAATGCCAATTGATTGCTCACACCATTAAAAACTTGATCGAAAGCGTGTTCTGCCCAAGGAATTTCTAAGAAAACAGCAGTGTTGCCGGACTTCTGCAAAGTTTGATACATCTGCCGCCCGAATTTTGCCTGAACTAAATTGTCACGGCTACCGTAAACTAACAATGTTGGCGGCAAAGGGCGTGTGACATAATTAATCGGTGAGGCAATTTTATACTTATTTGGTAATTCTTGCGGCGAACCACCCAGAAACGCTTTTAAAACTTGACGGCTATTAATTGGGTCGGGACGAGGAGGATTATTATATCCTTCAGTCAGGTTGACTGGACCATAATAACTGACAACGGCGCGAATTAGCGGTGCATCAGGTTGATAAGCAGCAAGCATTGCTAAATGTGCGCCGGCTGAACGTCCTAACAAAATCATTTGTTCTGCATCGGTTTGATACTCAACTGCATGTGTGCGGATAAAATTTAGAGCCGCACGCACGTCATCTAACTGCGCGGGAAAGCGGTATTGCGGGGTGTGACGATAATCAATAGCAAATACTGTATATCCACGTAATGCCATGTATTGATTAAATGCAGGATTGGCTGCGGGGCTACCTGTGCGCCATGCACCACCGTAAATGACTACAATTGCTGGATATTTCCCTACTTTTGGCGGTTGGTAAACTTGCATATTTAACTTGATTCCCGCAGGAGTAGCGAAGCTGATGTTTTTTGGCTGGCTTTTGGTGTGGATACCGAATAAGGAATCTGTGAGACTGAAGGGATGCGATCGCATGTTCGCTCTTACTTGCTGAGGAATCTTTTCTAGATAATCTGCACCGAGGTTTTGTGTCATGGCATCTGCCATCTGCCCTTGAGTTGGTGCTATATTTGCCAAAACGAATGCACAAAAAAGCAAACCTGTCAAGCTGGCGATGTAAGCTAGGCGCTGCAAATAACGACGACGAATGTACAACCAAGAAAATAAAAGCGCGATCGCGTTCAATGCCAACAACCAAGGACTGATTTCAGGTGCGCCGACAGCGAGAATTAGTAGTAACATAGTCGGAGCCGGAAGGACAATCCAGGCACTAAGGAATAGACCCACAGCACTCAAAAGTATTGCCAGCAATGATAAAACCGCTTTGTAGGGATGAGACATCTTTATCAAAGTTAAATTTGCAGATAAATTAAAAATAAAAAAAGCTTGCCCTCTCACTCCTGCCTCCTGCTTCCTGCCTTTAGTACAGACGTTCCGCCGGAACGTCTCTACAACTCCTGCCTCCTGCCTTCACAAAATTTTAACTTGTGTATCGGTCTAAAAATCTTTCTTGCTCGTCTGCATTGAGCAGAGTACTGTAGATTTTCAAATAGACAATTGTGCTTATGCGTCTCACCTCTCTTGATGTCTTTCGCGGCATTACCATTGCTGGTATGATTCTTGTGAATATGGCAAGCATCGCCGAACCGAATGTTTATCCACCTTTACTTCATGCTGAGTGGCACGGTTGCACGCCAACTGATTTAGTATTTCCCTTTTTTCTCTTCATTATCGGTGTAGCGATGACTTTTTCGCTCTCTAAGTATACTGGAGAGAATAAACCTACATCAACTGTATATTGGCGTATTTTGCGCCGCGCTGCCATTCTTTTTATGTTGGGATTGCTACTCAATGTATTTTGGAATAAGGGTGTTGGGACTTTCGATTTAAATAGTATCCGCATCATGGGAGTATTACAACGCATCAGCCTTGCTTATTTATTTGCGTCGTTGGCAGTCCTAAATATACCGCGTAAAGGATTATGGATACTTGCCGGGGTGTTGCTTATCGGTTACTGGTTGGTGATGATGTATGTGCCAGTTCCCGGTTTTGGTGCGGGAGTGTTGACGCGGGAAGGCAATTTTGGGGCTTTTGTAGATCGATTGATTATTCCCTCTTCACATTTGTATAAAGGTGATGGCTTCAACTTCATGGGAGATCCAGAAGGGCTTTTTAGTACGATTCCCGCTGTCGTCAGCGTTTTTGCTGGTTACTTCGCCGGACAGTGGATACGCAATCAGCCAGTCAAATCACGCACTAGTATAGGGTTGGTGTTATTTGGTATCGGTTGCTTAATTATCGGTTGGGTGTGGGGTTTAACGTTTCCAATTAATAAGAAGTTGTGGACGAGTTCTTATGTAGTTTTTACTAGTGGTTGGGCATTAATATTGCTAGCTGCTTGTTATGAACTTATTGAAGTGCGACGGATACGACGTTGGAGTAAAGCGTTTGAAGTGATGGGCTTAAATGCGATCGCTATTTTCGTTGCTTCTGTATTATTAATTAAAATCTTGGTAAAAACCAACATCGGCAGCGGTGAAAAAGCTCCTAACACCTTCGATTGGATTTACAATAATCTTTTCGTACCTTGGGCTGGTGCCTTCAATGGTTCGCTATTATTTGCTATTGTCACGGTGTTACTTTGGTTAGCTGTAGCTTACGGAATGTATCGGCAACGTTGGTTTATCAAAGTTTGAATAATATTAATTAGCCTAATATTATCTTAGGCTAATCACACGTATTGTAGAGACGGGGACAGCGGAACGTCTCTACGGTGCAACGTCTCTATGACTATTTCCCTAGAATATTCAATAATGCTTGTCGATAAATCTTGAGTCCTTCAGCGTTCAGATGATCGCCATCAGTTGTAAAATTATCTTTCAAAACATTATTTTCATACAACGGTGCTACACCTTGAGCGACAACTGGCACATTTTCTGAAGCTGCCACTTGATTCATCACAGCGTTGATTTGTTCGACTTTGGGGAGTGGGGCTGCTAAACTTGGATCTTTGCTAGCGGCAACTGTTGAGTAAAAAGCGGGAATGAGAAAAATCTGTTTAGTTCCGGATGTTCTCACAAGTGCGATCGCTTCTTTCAAGCTTTTGCTAAACTCTTCATCAGTAAGTTCATACAAAGCATCATTTCCCCCAACAGCAATGATGGTTTTTTCACATTTGACCTTGGTAGGAGTTAAACGTTGCAGTTGTTCAACTAATGAAATTGAACTTAAACCATTAATTCCAAAATTAAAATTACCCTGCCCCAGAGTACTTCCAAGTTGAGCCGAAATAGAATCACCAAATAAACAGCCTGAAAATTGCTTACCTTCGATTGCGAACACTTGATATTGAAGTTCCAGTTGCCAGAAAGGTGAAGAACTTAAATTATCTTTTGTTACTGTATCAAAATCAAAAGAAGTAAAAAGCAACTTTGATTTGCTGAGTAAGTCTAAAACTGCTGGCACATCAATAACTAATCTATCACTGGGATAAGCTTCCAAAAAGCTGAGTATACTTAACCCTTCTGGTGATTTAGTGCCAAGAAGCAAAGCAGCTTGTAGTGCTGGTACCCCTGCTCGATCCTTTCGAGCGATCGCACGAGAAGCACCAGATAAAAATAGTTTACCAATTGGTGAATCTACCAGTTTATTTAAAGCCACAATATCCAGAGATTTTTTCACCTGAAGCGCTTCTTGAAACTGTTTTTGTTGCTTAGGTTTTAAGTAGCCAAGAAAAGATTGCAAATCAGAGGAAGCTTTTTTGGTTTCCGCATACTTTCGTATATCTGCTACTGGAAGCGATTGATCAAACAATCCATATCTGACAACAATTTTCTCAGCCGCAAAACTAGGAGATGAACCGAGAAAACTATGTAAAGTTAAAAATATCAAGCAACCAGATACGCATAATAGAGGACGATATAAATATTTAATCATTGATAATTCCACTAACTCCTAACTCTTGTAGAGACGCGATTAATCGCGTCTCTACTCCTAACCATGTTCCCCATCAACATAAATACACAAACCTAATTTGGGAATAATCAAGCAGTAGGTGTGGAGATGATATGGAAGAACGTGCATATTGGCTAGCTTGGTCGCAAATTTCTGGAATTGGTCCAGTATTATTACAACGGTTACAACAGCATTTTGGCACGTTAGCTGGCGCTTGGAAAGCACATCCGGCTGAATTGGGTCAAGTAGAGGGTTTTGGTTTGCAGACGCTGGAAAAAGTGGTACAGGTGCGATCGCGTTTGCATCCCGAACAACTACTAATCAAGCACCAGCAGGAAAATCCCCATTTTTGGACACCAGCGGATGTAGATTATCCCCGCTTGCTCCTAGAAACACCTAGTCCACCGCCAATATTATACTATCGCGGTGAAGTGGACTTGTCAGAAAATCTCGGACAAAAACCTTTGGTTTCGATTGTCGGGACGCGCAAACCTACAGAATATGGTATGCGTTGGACTCGTCAAATTAGTACAGCTTTAGCAAAAAATAACTTTACAGTTGTTTCGGGAATGGCAGAGGGAATTGATAGTGAATGTCATTTAGCTGCGATGAAAGCTGGTGGACGCACTTTAGCTGTTTTAGGTACTGGTGTAGATGTCATTTATCCACACAACAACCGCGATTTGTATAAGCAAATTTTAACATCCGGGTTAGTACTGAGTGAATATCCCACAAAAACGCCACCCGCTCGCACTCATTTTCCCCGTCGTAATAGAATAATTGCCGGGTTGACTCGCGCTGTTTTGGTGATGGAAGCACCGATAAAATCTGGTGCTTTAATTACAGCCCAATACGCAAATGAATTTGGACGAGATGTTTATGCACTACCTGGTAGACTAGATGACCAGCCATCCCAAGGGTGTTTAAAGTTACTTTATCATGGAGCAACGCCGATTCTCAGAGAACTTGATGAACTGTTAAAAATGTTGGGGGCAATACCACAACTTGATGATATTGAAGCGTTACCAATACCGTTACAGTTGCCTTTGCTAAATTTATCAGCAGAATTACAACAAGTTATGGAGGCTATTTCTTCGGAGTCTTTACCTTTTGATTTTATTATCCAACAAACGGGGATGAATGCTGGTTCGGTTTCTAGTGCTTTGTTGCAGTTGGAACTTATGGGTTTGATTTCGCAGTTACCGGGAATGCGGTATCAACGGTGTTGATATGC
>JBPCQW010000443.1:0-4267 GCA_050997715.1 Hassallia sp. | reverse complement strand
GGATAACTCCTTCCCGGAAGCCACCGTTGATAGGGTCAGGGTCGCGCAATGTAACGTTACCATCGGCTTTGAGTGTGATATAACCCGACTCACTATTACCAGATTTACCAAGGGTGATTAGCTCAGTGTAAGTACCAGGCTGAACCAGGATAGTATCACCTGCCTTGACGATATCTTTATTAACCGCATGGTTAATAGTTTTCCAAGGCTGATTACTTGTACCTGGATTGTCATCACTACCATTTGTTGAAACATAGTAGGCAGCCCCAGAGTTATTGCCTGGAGAAGCTATGGATAGAGGTGTCGGTGTTGAGCTAGCACTGCTTGCTCCATTCATAGTTTGAATGGGGTCTACTAGAGGGTTTGGCGAATTGCTGATAGCATCCACCAAGACACTTGCTTCAAGCCCACGAGGTTCTGTAAAGTTCAATGTTTTGCCTCCATCAAGTTCTTCGTTAGCGTCGTAACTGGAAATGACGCGATGAAAGGCAGGACCCTGTTTTAGAGCAATCAAAAATGCCCTAAAAGCTCTATGAGCTTTAGTTATTATTGGAGCAGAGTACTTTTTCGCTTAACCTTTATGACCACAAGAAATGCTTCTGGTCATAAAGTTCAAATTCCCTGAAACTCAAATCACTCTGCGGTAAGAATTAGGTAAATGCTTGATTAGTTCTGGGCTTAACTCTTGCTTTTGAATCTATAGACATAGACATAGTTTGGCTGAAGCACCCTAGAAATTAGAAGGAATTTCCTTCCGCTGTCGATTGTATGAGAACTTACGCCAAACGTCACTAGTAAGTCAGAATTTTTTAGTTGCTCCCATCTCGAAATCCGCCTGTAGACTATATTTAGGCATTGCCAAAAAACTTATGCATTTTGGAAAGCCCGCTTTATTTTGTTTTTTTTTATACTGATTATTGTTTACGATACAGGCATTAGATCAAGACTGCTGCTGTCGTTGGGTCGTGCATGGGCGTACTTGCTAGGAATTCGCTCATTCAAAATTCACTCCGGAATAGAGCGTAAGTGCTTTATTGATTTGGAATGGGTGGTTTATTTCCGCCGTAGTGTATAGGTTATTGACGTTGTAGCAGGCGATAAAATTCCCCGTAAAGATGATCCAGGAATTACAAAATCTGATTTATTAGTGATAAATAAAATTGATTTGGCTTTCTATGTCGGCGCAGATTTAAATGTAATAGAACGCGATGTTAACAAAATGCGCGGTGAGAAACCTTTTATTTTTACGAATTTAAAAATGCAATCGGGATTAGCGATATAATTAAGTCTGTATGCAGTAATATTTGTTAATAAGTCAATGCACTACATGCAATATAAGGGCAAAAAGGGTAAGGCTAAGTAATTTTTAGCCTTTACCCTGACAAATTGTTAATTATATTGCCGCTTCCGCTTCAAGAGTGAAATTGTGCCTAAAGCAGACAACGTTAAAAGACCTAACATAGAAGCTGGTTCAGGGACAGGCGTAATTTTTGTGAAGGCATTTACAGAAGATAACCTAGCCCCTGTGGGAGTATTGATAAGCGCGAGTGCGGAAGACGGGAGCGAAGCGGCTATATCCGATAAAGCATCGGAGCGCAGCGAGCTAGGTGGGTAAGCAAACGTAGCCAAAAATTGAGGATTGCTAGGATTGAAATTTTGAAAATTATCAAAGCCGATTACGTCTGCACGCAAGCCACTATTATCCGGTCTGAAGAAATCACGTGCTACTACAATTGAGTTGGAAGAACCTGTAAAAACATCTTTTCCTACATTGATAGTATATTTTGAACTTGCGTTTCCATAAAGAGTGCCGCCATCGGGTGTCACACCTGGTTTAATTGAGTCATCAAAGACAAAGTTACCGTTAACTAACTCACCGGTTTCTTGAGCGTTGAAGTTGAATTCAAAGTTGAAAACAGAAGCTTGAGCAGGAGCGGTACTCATAGTTCCGAGCAATGTAAATATTGCTCCAGCAGTTGCCATTAAGAACTTTTTCTTGGCTTTCATAAAAATCACTACTTTAAATCCAAAAAGGTAGATGCTGGCAATAAATAAACTTCAAATTGCCAAACTTAGGCGTTGCAGATATTCCAACTTCGATTCAATTAGTTTTGCCCGTCAGTGGAAACTCTTACTATCCCACTCAACAATATATTTTTAAAGATAATAGAAATTGAATTATATTTAGGGAAATTTGAGCTATTATTCGTTTTTTATGAGATTCATTTCCCAAAATTAACAATACAATATGCACTCATTAAATTGTGGTAGTTGCGTCTCTGGCTAAAGACACTCAAAAAATCAAAGTGGAAGTTAGGAAAGGCATTTTTATCTTCACAATGGAGAATTTATTTGTATTTTTCTAACTTTATATTGATTTTAATTAGCTTTTTGAGAACTAAAATGATACATTTTTTGTCGTTTAGGCTACAAATTAACCAAGCTGGGTAAAAATGAGTTAGTAGACATCAAACCCGCTATCTTAAGCAATAATACTGAGCAAGTAGAAAGCGCAGCGATGACTCACCACATTTTAAAAGCCACAAAGAAAACCGTTCATTTAGGTGGTTTCTCTCAACAGCTAGAACCAGCACTGACTGTTGATTCTGGGGATACGGTTGACGTAGAAACTTACACTGGTTACTACATTTACGACAAAGCACCATCGGAGTTTCTGACGCCAGAATTTCTTGACATTTGTCAAAATCTTGCCCCAGAACGCAAAGTTGGTGGGGGACCGCATTTGCTTACCGGACCAATCTATGTGCGGGGCGCGGAAGCGGGGGATGTTTTGGAGGTAAAATTAAAGGCAATTAAACCCAGTTTACCTGTTGGTTTTAATGCGATTCGTACAGGTTGGGGAGCATTACCACAGCAGTTTACTCAACCTGCTCTGAGATTCATTCCTCTTGATTTAGAAAATAATATCGCTGAATTTCCTACGGGTAGTAACATTAAAATTCCCCTCAAACCCTTTTTTGGTATTCTTGGTGTCGCTACTCCCGAAACGTCGCGAAATTCAATTCCTCCTGGTTGTTATGGTGGTAATATCGATAACCGCGAATTGCAAACAGATTCTAGACTATTTTTGCCTATTTTCGTGAGTGGTGGATTATTTTCTATTGGTGATGGACATTCCGCACAAGGAGACGGTGAAGTTAATGTTACCGCGATTGAAACTTCGATGAACGGTACAATAGAACTGAAACTTCGCAAAGATTTACAACTGACAACACCCATCGCCGAAACTCCTACCGATATTATTACAATGGGGTTTGGTCAAACTTTAGATGAAGCTTTAGAATTTGCGGTAAAAAACATGATTAATTTTCTGGAACGCTTCGCAAATTTATCGCCAGAAGATGCTTATGTATTGTGTAGTATATCTGTGAATTTCCGCATTACTCAAGTTGTGAACAGTCCCCAAAAAGGCGTTCACGGAATGCTACCAAAGTCAATATTTTCAAAGCAAATTAGTTTATAATTAACAATTTACCAACGTTTTTTATGTCTAACATAATCATCCAAATGCTACTGATTGGGCTAGTTGCTGGCGTTGCTGGCGGTATGTTTGGTATTGGTGGTGGTGCAATTATGGTGCCTGCAATGGTCTTGCTAATTGGTATGGATCAGAAGTTTGCGACTGGCACTTCAGTTGCTGCTCAAATATTGCCAATTGGTATCTTAGCAGCAATTGTTTATTATCGCAACGGTAATGTAAATATTAAGTATGCTGTATTTATTGCAGCTGGTCTAATAGTTGGTAATTTCTTTGGAGCGCTGTTTGCCAATCAACCGTTTATTAGCAGTGCATTAATGAAGAAGCTGTACGGTATCTTTTTGTTATTGATTGGTTGTAGATATTTGTTTGTCCGGTAAAAAGTAGTATTTTTACCACTTTTTTTGTAGGTAAGGTTATTTACTTTACCTACATTTTTTGATTTGTGAGCTAGGCGATCGCTTATTTTTCAGTATTAATATAATTTACAATACTTAGTATCGTTGTTTTACAAAAATTTAGTATAATCTAAATCATTATTATGACAATTTTTAAGTAAGTTGCCAAGCACAACAAACAAGCAAAATCAGGGAAATATATGATTGTATATTTCTGTTGTTACTATAAATAAAAAATATTTTTGAATATGGATCGTCGTAAGTTTCTTCATTATGCCACTTTATCAGGCGTTGGCTTTACCTTTGCTGGGTGTACCGGGAGAAAATCCAATCAACAGGGTGAAGTGTCTACTACAGCCTCGCCTTTATC
>JBPCQW010000430.1:0-7069 GCA_050997715.1 Hassallia sp. | reverse complement strand
GGTGTGCCCAGCATTATGGTGTCTCTCTGGAAAGTTCCAGACGAGCCTACAGCATCCCTGATGACGGAATTTTACAAAAATATTCAAAATAACCCTGATAAAGCCACAGCCTTACGTCAAGCCATCCTCACAATTATGAAAAAAGAGCCTGAGCCTGTAAACTGGGCTGCTTTTACGCTGATTGGTGAGTCAGAATGATTTGTTGGTTATTGATTTTGATAAAGGTGAATTCTATTCGCCAGGTATCCTAAATAGCGAAAACGCCAACTTCGCTGCACCCACCATTCCCGCATAATTACCCAACTCTGCTGGCAATATTTGTAACCCAATGCGAGAAGTAGCCAGCACGCGCCGCTCAATTTCTGCCTTGACAGTTGGCAAGAAAAACTCAAAACTACCACTGACACCACCACCAAGAACGATCGCCTGCGGTGTCAATACATATACCAAACTACTCAACCCAGCGCCTAAATATTTACCATAATTTTGCCAAAAAGTCAAGGCTTCAATATCTCCCGCTTGCGCCAAAGCGCCCAATTCCGCAGGTTCTTTCCCGGTGCGGCGACGAATTGCCACGACGGAAGTATACTGCTCCAAAGAGCCTTGATTGCCACTATTACACATCGGACCATCGGGATTTAAAGTGATTAAACCCAACTCTCCAGCGGCTCCTTGATGCCCAACAAACAATTTACCATCTAAAATAACCGCCCCACCAACCCCAGTTCCCAAAGTCAGCAAAATCAGGTTTTGAAAATGGCGACCGGCGCCCAACCAAGCCTCTCCCAACCCCGCACAATTAGCATCATTAGCGAGAATAGTTGGTTTACCAATTTTCGCTTCTAACCAATCAGCTAAGGGGACATCATGCCATCCTGTCAGATTGATGGCAACTTTGGCAATGCGTCCCTGAGCATCGGCAGGACCGGGAGTACCGACACCGATCGCCATGCTAAGATTATCTGGGTCAAGTTGAGCGATCGCATCCACCATCACCGCCATAACAGCTTCAGGTGTCGCCGGTTGGGGAGTCGCTACAGTCAAAGATTGTAAGCAATGACCATCAGATGTAAATCGCCCTAACTTAATCGCCGTTCCCCCCAAGTCAATGCCGATTACTTGAGAATTCACCACATTAAAAAGTCATCTAGGAGTCAGGAGTCAGAATTCAGGAGTCAGAATTCAGGAGTCAGAATTCAGGAGTCAGAATTGCGAAAATACTCTGGTGACTCTTGGCTTCTGTCTCCTGCTTCATCAATAATATTTTTGAATACAACTCCGTATAAAAAACATCTTAGCGCCTTTGTGTAGCGCGAAAATCTTCTAAATTTTCCGTCTGCTTGGGTGAAACGCTGAATGCAGTCACAGTCACGGGACGAAAATTAGATTGAGCCTGGAAAGACGTTACCGGCGCACCTCGTAAGATACCTGTAAGCGCGACAGAAAGCATAAATCCACCAGCAGCAGCCACGATTAAAGAAAGGTTATCTTTCACACAAATCTCTCAATCACAAAATACAACAGATAATAGACTAGCAAACTAAATTAGTTGTTGGTTGACGGTTGACGGTTAACTGTTAACTTATAGTAGAGACGTTCCGGCGGAACGTCTCTACCGCGTCTCTACAACTCCTAACTCCTAACTCCTGCCGACTATTTCCGGATACTATTTTCTTTCCGCAAGCGGGGATTGACAAATTCATTTAACCCCTCACCCAGCAGCGACAACCCAACCACCATTAAAGTCATCGCTAAACCCGGAAAAAGCGTAGTCCACCAAATACCTGTGGGTAGTGCTTCTAAAGCTTGTTTTAAATCGTGTCCCCATTCTGCCACTTCTTCGGGTAATCCTAGCCCCAAAAAGCCCAAACCCCCCAACACCAAAATAGCATCAGCGGCATTGAGGGTGAAAAGTACGGGTACACTTTGAATTACGTTGAAAAATAAATACCGTGAAAGAACTTGCCAAGTGTTCGCACCCATTGCTTGGGCAGCTTCGATAAACACTTCAGTTTTCACGCTAACTGTGTGGTTGCGAACAACGCGGTAATATTGGGGAATGTAAGCAATACTGATGGCGATCGCTGCATTTAATATTCCCCTTCCTACCACAAACGCCAGCGTTACGGAAAGCAGCAACCCCGGTAAGGTATAAATGCTATCCATAAAAAACAGCAAGACCTTATCAACTCTACCGCCCAGATAGCCACTCAGCATCCCCAAGGGCACACCGATAAACATACTGAGTGAGGTAGCCAAAATCACCACTTGCAAGGCAGCTTGAACGCCGAAAACAGTCCGTGAGAACACATCATAGCCCAAGCGACTGGTGCCAAACCAATGCTTCCCGGAGGGTGGTTCGTGAATGGGATTCGCAAGGAAATCTGTAGGATCTTGCAGCCATCCCCAAGCTTGAAAGACGGGAGCAAAAAAAGCCAAGAAGACGAAAAACAAAGTAATAGCTATCCCAACCAGCATTAATTGCCGAGATAGATTGGGATTGTTCGCAAAACTAAAAAATCTGGGTAGTGGTTTTTTGATAACGGTCATGAGCGATCGCAGATCCGAAGAGCAAGATACGCTGACTATTGTACTAGCAGGGATTAGGGACTAGGGATTAGGGACTAGAGATTAGGAAAAGATTATTCACATTGATCTGTTTGTTCCCAGTCCCCAGTCCCCAGCGATGCACTGAGCTTGTCGAAGTGTCCCCAGTCCCTTAGAGATTACTTTCAATCAACTTGCGGTACTCGGTTTTTTGCTTGACGCCTTTAACTTCGTTGATTAGTTCCTTATTTTTAAACAGTTGAATCGTCGGTGTTCCTGTGACGTTAGCATTTTCGGCAATATTGCGGTCTTTGTCGATGTCAATTTCGACAAAGTGGATTTTACTGTCAAATTCATCCACCACTTTATTTAAAATTGGTTTGAGAGTATGGCAAGGACCGCAGCCAGGAGAAACATATTTGACCAGGATTAGGCGATCGCTATCGTGGAACAACTTCCGTAAAGCATAACCCCCTTCATGGCGCGTCGCATTTAAATCAAATTCTTCTGGAGTTGTTTTCTTCTCAGTAGGCTGATGTTCTAATTCATTATCTGGAGTTTCCAGTTTTTGATGAAATTCTGAAATCAAACCAGTGGAAGACAACCAGCGTTCAGCCAACATTGCTGCCATACAGCCAGTACCCGCAGCCGTAATTGCTTGACGAAACTCGTGATCTTGCACGTCACCAGCCGCAAATACCCCTTCTATACTCGTCTCTACACTACCGTGTTTGGTGACAACGTAACCCACCTCATCCAATTCTATTTGTCCTTCAAACAAAGATGTATTCGGGTTGTGACCAACGGCGTAAAATAAACCTTTGACGTGCAGTTCGCTTTCTTCACCCGTTTTGCTATTGCGGATTTTTACTCCTTCCATGTTACCGTTACCGAAGATATCCACAGCTTCGGTGTTCCAATGTACCTGGATTTTCGGGTTACTCAAAACGCGGTCTTGCATCGCTTTGGAGGCACGCATTTTCTCAGTGCGTACCAGCATATTTACCTTTGAGGCATATTTGGTCAGGTAAATCGCTTCTTCTGCTGCCGTGTCACCAGCCCCAATTACAGCCAATTCCGCACCCTGGAAAATCGGTGTAGCACCATCACAGATAGCACAAGCGGAAATACCCCGATTCCAAAATTGATGTTCGCTGGGTAAACCCAAACGCTTGGCGATCGCACCAGTGGCAATAATAATACTGTGGGTTTTAAATTCCCGTTCCTCCGAGCGGACAGTATAAGGACGCTGACTCAAGTCAACTGAAATCACATCTTCAGTATATAATTCGGCTCCCCAACGCTCCGCTTGAGCCTTCATCTGATCCATCAGATCCGGTCCTGTAATCCCTCGCGAAAACCCAGGAAAGTTCTCAACTTCAGTCGTTGTCATCAACTGTCCCCCAGGTAAACCCCCAGCTTGGAAGCCTTCAAATACAACGGGTTTCAGGTTAGCCCGTCCCGCATAAATAGCCGCTGTGTATCCAGCAGGACCAGAACCGATAATTACTAGGTTTTCTACTGTAGGGTTAGTCATATTTTATATAAACTCATAACGACTACGCTTAATATAGCATAAATTAAAGCGTGGCAGCAAAGCTGAAGACTCAATTACTGGACGATCGCCTGATCCAACCGCCAAAATAGCATTTTGACATAACCCAAAAGTAACTGCTTTTAACGCAACACTAGGAAAAATTCATCAATGGAAAACCAAACATCAGAGTTACGAGAAAAAATTCGTCAGCATTTTAACCAGATTCCATACCCTAATAATCCTGTAGAAACATCTCCTAAAAATGACTTAAATTTGCTCTATGTTTATAATTTTATAACGCCTTTCTATATTAGAAATCAAACAATTATAGATACTAAAGGCAAAGTAATTTTAGATGCAGGTTGTGGCTCAGGGTACACATCTTTGGCTTTAGCAGAAGCAAATCCTGAAGCTAAAATTGTGGGTATTGATTTATCAGAAGACTCGGTAAAATTAGCTTGCCAGCGATTGCAGTATCATGGCTTCGATAATGCCGAATTTTATCCTCTTTCCATAGAAGATATACCTAAACTGGGGCTGGAGTTTGACTACATTAACTGTGACGAAACCCTTTATTTATTGCCCGATCCGATTTTAGGGTTACAACTAATGAAGTCTGTGTTGAAACCCGATGGAATTATTCATACTAACCTTCACAGTTATCGGCAGCGGTTTTACTTTTACCAAGCTCAGGAACTGTGTCAAACAATGGGATTGTTGGATGGCGCTCCTGATGAATTCGAGGCAGAATTACTTAGAGACATGATGAGAGCTTTAAGAGATGATGTAATTTTAAAGCAAAAAACCTGGGATGATGAATTTGACAATGCACCAGCTTCAGCATTGTTCAATCATTTATTGCAAGGAGATAAAGGTCATACTGTCAAAGAAATGTTTGCGGCTTTAAAAGCAGCCGATTTAGAGTTTATTAGTATGGTGGAGTGGCGACACTGGGAATTAATGGATTTGTTCAAAAATCGCGATGATTTGCCAATGTTTATCGCCATGAGCTTACCAGAACTTTCAGTGGAAGAACAGCTGCACTTAGTTGAATTGTTGCATCCTACTCAACGTTTACTAGACTTTTGGTGTGGTCATCCTCACGAAAGTAAAACATTTGTACCAGTTTCTGAGTGGACATTAACTGACTGGCTGATGGCAAAAGTACATCTTCATCCTCAGTTGCGGACATCTGAGATCAAAGAAGATTTGATTAACTGCATTGCTCAAAAGCGATCGTGGTCTGTTGGTAACTATATAAGTCTTCCCATCAAAGCACCTGTAGAGATAGATAGCGCGATCGCAGCTTGTTTACTGCCCCTATGGGAAGGAGAACAGGCTTTCACCTCGTTAGTGGAACGCTGGCTGTTGATTGAACCACGGGATATTGTCAGCTTAGAACCGATGAGTTACCAAAAAGCCTGTAACGAAGTTCAAAACCTCTTGTGCAGGCTAGAAGTCTTTTTATACGTGCTTTTAGAGCAGGTTGCATAAAAATTGTCAGCACCTTTGCCAAAAAATTTTTCCCAAGGTGATATGAAATCGATAAAAGTGGGCAAGTTATATCTAGAACTCACCAATCTAATTAAAAATCCCACTTTAAGGAAAAACCCATGCTTAAGCCAGAACTACAAGCAAAATTTCTCCAACACATCAACCGTAAGAAAAAAGACGAAGAAGGTTTTACTCTTATTGAATTACTAGTAGTTGTAATTATTATCGGTATCCTAGCAGCGATCGCTTTACCCTCGCTACTCGGTCAGGTGAGCAAAGCCAAGCAGGCTGAAGCAAAGAACTACGTCGGTGCTGTTAACCGCTCTCAACAAGCGTACTTTTTGGAAAACCAAATTTTTGCTACCACTCTTGCAGCTTTGCAAGCAGGTATTAAAAGCGATACTCTAAACTTCGGTTATTCCATCCTTGGTGCAGGTCCTACCGCTGGTTCTTTTGTACAAATTAATGCTACAGCGAAGAAAACTGCTTTGAAATCTTATTATGGTGCAACTTATACAGCTGTTGGAGACGCTGCTACTTCTGAAGCACTAACATTAGCAGTTGCTTGTGAGTCTATTGTCCCAACTATAACCCCTCCTACTGCTATAACTGCCGCTAATGCTAGCAGCTGTCAAACTGGTTATACTTCATTAGCGAAGTAAGTACAAACCAGTCAGAGAAAACCGAACTTTTTGTGAAAGTGGGTAGTGTATACACTACTCACTTTTAACTTTGTAAGTTTAACTTTTAGTTGTGAACTATTTATATGAATACTCAATCTTTGTTGAATATTAATCCAGCTACATTGCCGCAAGCTTATGATTTTCTCATTCAAGGTAATTATCTTCTAGCTGCTAACTTATACGAGCAAGCAATTGATAACGAACCTGACATGAAGTCTCATTATTGGTATTTAGGATTAACCTTGCTTTTACAAGGACAAGAGGTAGAAGCACAAACGACTTGGTTTATGGCAATGATGGAAGGTGAACCAGAAAAAGTCGATAATTGTAATCAAGAATTAGTAGAACTTTTGCAAACAGAAGCTGAACGCCGCGAAGCATTAAAAGAATATGCCATTGCTGAAAAAATTAGACAACAAATAAAAGAAATTCAACCAAAAAATATTCACAATATTTTACATTTGGTGCAGCTAGCTGTCAAGCTGGAGACTTACACAGGCGAGGAAGTCAGCGAACTGGGATTAATTGAAATACTCCAATCAGAACCAGATTTAGCAGTAGACGTGCCGTTATTACTGCAAGTTTTACAAAGTGTTTTAAGAGATACTTTTTTACACCATTCATTATTAGAGTTTATTAAAGTATGTTTACAATATCTGAAAAACAATTTAAATGATTTTTTTAATATTTTGTTACCAGCAGCAATAGAAATTGCTTATTCACAAAAGCAAAGCGCTATTGCCGCTAGATTAGGAGAAATGTATTTACAATTAGATCCAGATAATGCAGAGTTTTTACTTCATTTGTC
>JBPCQW010000420.1:0-7263 GCA_050997715.1 Hassallia sp. | reverse complement strand
CTTCTAGGGTGTCGGCGCCAAAATTCGGATGCTTTTTGTTGCATCAGGAGTTTCACCCAAAATTTGTAGAATTTGTTTATCATCCTCTAAACTGCCACAGCGATCGCGCTCGGCAGTGACCAAATTGGAGACTGTAGTTTGAGAGCGATCGGCTATTTTGCTATTAGTTGACAAAGTAGCTCTGGCAACGTTGTTTGGTACATTGCAAGAATTATTCGTTTGTGTATTTGCTTGTTGTTGAGCCGTAACCTGTTCAAATTGATATAAATTAACGTTGCTGCTACTGACACCGCTATCAGGTGGCTGTGTTGTAAAGACTTCAGTCACTGGAGATACGACGGGTCGGTCTGGAAATGAGGGATAAACTCCTGGTTTGTCAAGCTGATGAGGTAGCGGTCCATCTACAAATGAAGGAGGAATAGCTGGAATTGGCAGCGATCGATCTGGAAATGAGGGAGGAGTAATTGGAACCGGAGCAATAACGACAACTGTTGGTAGCGGTCGATCTGGAAGTGAGGGAGGAGCAGGTGGACTCTGAATCGGAGGAGGAGGAGTTGGACTCTCAATCGTTGTAGGAGTGACGGAAACTGGTGGTAGGGGTTGATCTGGAAGTGAAATTGGAGGTGTTGTAAATGGTGGTAGGGGTTGATCTGGAAGTGAGCCTGGAGCTGTTAGATCTGCATTTGGAAAATAGTCAGGTGGTAGTAGATCAGGCGATGGTATTATGCCTGTAGATACTAACTCAGCATTAATCGTCGAGTCTTGACTGACAAAGGTTTGTAAACGATTTGAATTTTTTACTACTCCGAAATCGCCACTATAAATAAATACTTCACCACCGCCGTTAGTACCCAAAGCGTTGATATTAGCATTAATTAGACTTACATTATCCCCTTGGATATTGACACTTCCACCAGTTACACCAGAGACATCAACTTGGTTGGAAACAACCACAGTCCCAGATGAGTTAGAAATTGGCACAGGAGAATCTGCTACTTTCACGAAACCATTTTCAACGCTGATGCTGCCTACTGTTAGCAATTCCGGCAAAGAAACAGGTGTAAACGGCTCTTGATTAATTGCTGCTTTTGTCTCTACAGGCAAATCGTAACTTAGCAAACTTCCTGACTCACTAATACGGACAAACTTTTCTCCAGGTACGGCGCTAATGGTAATATTTCCGTTATGTGCTGAAAGTGTGCCTGTATTGATAACGCTTCCCCCGACCAAAGTTAAGCTCTGTCCTGATTCAACCGCGAGATTTCCCGCGTTGAAAATTCCTCCTGCTTGAGTAAATGCAAAGCCATTCGGACTTCCGATTAAACTAGCGTAATCATTTGTACCCAGCGCCTTAAACAATTTATCATCCAACTGAATACCATTAGCCGTAGTTGCAGTGAACGATCCAGGCACACTTAAGCTAGCACCTTGACCAAAGACAATTCCAGCCGGATTGATTAAATACAAGTTAGAAATACCACCTGTAACTTTAATTTGCCCGTTAATTACCGAAGCATCTCCACCAGTCACCCGTCCCAAGATATTCTGAATTGATGGGTTAGATAGAAAGTTAGCAATTTGACCTTGATCTAGTCCGAATTTCTGAAAGCTGTGAAACAGGTTTGCCCCGGCTTGAGTGCCGCCTGTAATGTTAAAGTTATTGCCAGTTTGATTAACAATTGTGTTGGCATCGTTGACAGCAGGTGTAATTTGAGCCTGTGCCGAAGTTTTCCATCCGTCTACAACAATAGATGTGGCAAACAAAATACTTGTGATGCCAGCTAAACCTCCGACAAAAGCAGCCCCTGACTGGAAAGCAAGCGGGGACAAAGGTAGATTTTTCTTAATATGAGTTAGAAATAAGTTAGCAAAATGAGTAATTTTTGCTGTCATGCTTAAATATAATTACTTAAATGCCAACTCTATCATACATACGCTCAACACTTTTTGATGGCATTTTATATTTAAGTAGTAATTACCTAAAAATTTCTACTATTTGCCTGAGAAGGTGCATCATACGTTTCAAATATTGTCACAGTATCAGTCCTGATGTACTGCAAGTCTTCACTAGCTATAGTTAACGGTTAAGGCTCACAGTTAAAAGGAGGCAAGATGGAAAAACAATCAATCAACCCATCCCCAGCGCTCGAAGAAATTCCCCCTGGCTATCTGAACATCATGGGTTATATTGATGAGTCAGAAGTCAACGGTCCCGGTTGTCGTGCTGTAGTGTGGGTGCAAGGTTGCTTGCGGGAGTGTCCAGGCTGCTTTAATGTTGAATCTTGGTCGTTTGAGATTAACCAACTGATTTCTATTGACAACCTCGCCGAAAAAATCCTCAGTAATTCTCGCAACACAGGTGTAACATTTTCTGGGGGAGAACCTTTTTGGCAAGCATCTGCGCTGGCAAGTTTGGCTCGTCAGCTAAAAGCTTCTGGACTAAATGTGATGTCTTTTACAGGGTTTACTTTAGAGAAATTACAGTCAGAATCTGCACCAGCAGGGACACAAGAATTGTTAAAACAGCTTGATATTCTGATTGATGGGGCTTTTGTCGAGTCAAAAGCAATTAATTCTCCTAATTCCCCAGTGTCTTCTACCAACCAACGGGTGCATGTGTTTAATCCAGCCTTGCAAGACCAGATTAACTGGGCAAGCGACCAGATAGAAATTCATGTCCTCAAAGATGGTAGCCGCATCATCACTGGTTATCGGGGTAGTTGGGTAGATCAATCTTAAACAGGAATGAGTTTAGTGTCATACGAAAACGTAAAATAGGCTCGTAGTAAGCGCTGAAGCGCTTATTTTAAGCACTTTAGTGCTTACTACGAGTTCCAAGCTCGAAGCAATCGAACTTAAACAGGAATGAGCGCAAAATTAGGGAAAAACCAACCGCAGAGGACACAGAGAACACAGAGTTTGGGAGAGTTTTTGCCTAAGTCCTCTTAAAATTCCTTTCCCCTTTCCCCTTTCCCCTTCCCCCTTCTTTTTCGTCAACCTCCCTGTTAATCAAATCCTTGACAGTAGAGAGAAACTCATTTTCTAAATAAGGCTTGGTTAAATAAGCATTTGCACCCAATGCTTGTGCCAACTGACGATGTTTTTCTGCACTGCGAGAAGTAAGAACTACTACAGGTTTTTTTATCAATTTTGGGTTTTGACGGATATTACTTAACAACTCAAAACCATTCATTCGGGGCATTTCCAAATCGGAAATTATAACCTGAATTTCCGGATGATGCTCCAACTTTTCTAAAGCATCTACACCATTTTCGGCTTGTAATACTTGGTAGCCAGATTTTTGTAACGTCAGAGAAAGGGTTTGGCGGAGACTAATTGCATCATCTACTACTAAAATTACTTTTAGTGAGTTGTTATTTTGTGGTAATTGACTAGGCTGCTTGCTTGCAGTAGATGGATTAAGTAACAGTGTAGTAGAATCAGTAAAACCTAAAGGTAAAGCTTTTTTATTTAACAAATACGCTGTTGGCTGCGTCATAATATCAAGTGTTGCTTGCATTTCACCAGACTGTAGCAGTAGGGCACTATCAATTACTAAGATGAGAGTACCATTCGCTAAAGTGCTACAACCATAAACATATTTTGGGGGAGCGATCGCATTTCCTAAAGGTCTGATTACTAACTCTTGTTCACCAATTATTTGGTCAACTTCTAAACCCAAAAATTCTTGATTTCGCCGTAGCAAAAGCAGAGGATTAGACTTTACTAGTGTGTCATAATTCCTTGGGTGATTTTGCGATGTACTCCCACTAGCAAACGAATTATTATAGTTTATCAACTCTGAAAGTTTACGTAAGCTCACCATTCGCTGATCCTTGCCTGTGTTCCAGTGCAAGACTTTTTTGGCTTCAAATTCCTTAATATGCTCACTAGAGGGAATCAAGATTTTTTCGATACTGTCCAAGAGCAAGGCATAAACAGCACTACCCGCTTGAACTAACATTAATCGGTCGGTAGTCATAGTAAAAGGAATTTTGAGTGTAAAAGTTGTTCCTTGGTTAGGCAATGATTGAACTGAAATAGAACCATTAAGTAGCAACAACTGAGAGCGTACAATGTCCAATCCCATACCGCGTCCAGAAACTTCACTCACCTTCCCAGCGGTGGAAAATCCCGGTGAAAACATCAGTTCTAACAGAACTGATTCAGTGGGATTATAACTATAGTCTCTAGCTTTAGAGTCAGCGGATATAAGACCTAATTCAATCGCTTTATTATGAATATTTTCTAAGTTCAAACCTTGACCATCATCGCGGACTTCAATAATAGTTTGACTACCTTGATGATCAGCACAAATTTCAATAACACCTTCTTCAGGTTTTTGGCGATCGCGTCAAACTTCTGGAGATTCAATTCCGTGGTCAAAAGCATTACGTACCAACTGCAATAAAGGATCGTATAGTTTCTCGGCGATCGCTTTATCCACTAACACAGCTGTTCCAGTAAGTTTCAATTCTACAATTTTACTATAAACATTCCCCAAATTCTTTACCATCTGGGGAAAACGCTCTAGAATATTACCCAAAGGTAACATCCGCGCTTCCACGAGATTATCAATAATACCTAATGCCAAACGCTGTTTTTTCTCGTGAATTTGAATCGATTGTCTGAGCAGTAAATCAAGGGATTGTGTAGTTTCTTGCAGTTGTAGCGTCTCTTCTAAAGCTGAATACAATACCAGATTAAATTCTGTATACTCATCCATTTCCAAAGAGTCGAAGTCTACCGTTGAAAAATTTTGTCGATTTTGTCCAGCGAAATTTTGCAACTGTAGTGGTAAATCGCGTAATTGATTTAAAGTCCTTTGGTGTCTGTTAACTTGCTGAAATAATTGCTCAATTTTTTCCGTGAGTTGTTCATCCTGCAAAGTCCGGCGTTTGTGATAAATTAGTAATTCTCCTGCTAAATAATTGAGGCGTTGCAGTCCCTCTACATCCACTCTCACAAATGAACGTTGCCGAGAATTTTTAGTTGGGGTAGGTTGTGGTTTTTCTTCGATTTGTTTGTTAATTTTTGTGGTTAAATCAGGGAGTACTTCAACAATTGCTTCAGTAATATATGAAATTTCTTGCTGACTAACAGTTAATAACTCAGTATTTTCTGAAGGGTCATAAGTGTTAGTTTTTGATTTAGTTTGCGTTGTTATAATTACAGCAGGGATGATTTCTTCTCCCCATATTGCGTCTAATGTCTTGTTGGTGGATTCAAGAGGTGTAGATATTTCTTTGATTTCTAACAGTTTTTGTAACTTATGATCAACAAGCCAATTTTTTTCTTGGGCAGTTACAGCAGAATAATTTTTATATTTTTTTGCTAACTTACTAATTTTACTTTGTATTGTTTGAATTAATTGTATGTTGCTCTCAGCATTTTTATATTCATATTTAGCAACCAACGGCAAGAATAATAGTTAAAATTACGCCTTGGCGATAAAGACGTAACACCAATTCTGTATGAAGATGCGCCAAACTATGTCAAACTTATAGATGGGTGCATTTAGTAATTTTGTGATGAGTCGTCCATTCCAAATTGAGATTTCAGAAAGCCAAGAAGAATTGGAGAAAGCTGTCAAACATGCCATAACGGCAACCAGCAAAGAAAGATTGCACTCTTCTCTATTGGCTCAAGAGTGGTCAAGTCAGCAGCAGGCGATCGCTCGCAGAACGTTTAGGGCGTGATCAAGCAACCATAACTCGTTGGGTGAGAAAGTATAAAGATGAAGGAACAAGGGGCTTGCTGTTCGTCAAACATGCACCTGGAAAAGTGCCGATTATCAGTGGTTCAAACTTAGAACGCTTGAAAAAGCGGTTGCAGGAGCCATCTGGGTTTCAAAGCTATGGTCAAATTCAACAATGGCTCAAGAGCGAATTAGGGCTTTCAGTTGCCTACAAAACAGTCTATGAAATTGTTCGCAAGCGTTTGGGTGCGAAGTTGAAAGTCCCACGTCCTCAAAGTACCAAACAACAAGAGTGAAAGTCTATCTGACTTTAAAAAAAACTGCCTCTAGCATTCAAATTCTTGCAGGAGGAATTTGGAGAGGGGAAGCGATTGAGATATTTATGCCAGGATGAAACACGTTTAGGATTAAAGACAATTGCCGGACGATTGATTACAGCTAAAGGAGTTAAACCCGTGGGTTTAAGCCAATGGCAAAGGGAAAATTTTTATTTATACGGAGTCGTAGAACCCCTAAGTGGATACAGCTTTTTCTATGAGTTCCCCTACCTCAATGGTGATTGTTTTCAACACTTTTTGGAGTTGCTGTCTGCTGACCTTGGTGATGATATCGCGGTTATCCAGTTCGACCAAGGATCTTTTCACAAAGCCAAAGCTCTGAATATTCCAGATAACATTATCCCAATTTTTCAACCTCCTCACTCTCCTGAACTCAACCCAATTGAGAGGTTTTGGGAATTTCTCAAATCTAAACTCCAATGGGAAAATTGTAAAACCCTCACACAACTACAGCACAAGTTAACTGATGTCCTCAAAGAAATTACACCTTCCATGATTGCCTCTCTCACATATAAGCGACTTTATTCTTGAAGCCTTATTTAGCGCAGCTTCATAAAGAATTGGTATAACATTCCCCAGAGTTTTTGTCCTTGGAAAATCGGAACGATCGCATAAGCTTTAGCTTCATACTCTTCCAAAACTTCTATGTAACAAGTGGAAAATCCTGCTTTGTAGATATCTGCAACGGCATAAGTTTGTTTATGACGGAATCTCCCACCTTGGGTTTCTTGTAAGTATGTGTCTGCAATCGCTTTGTTGTTTGGCTGTAGTTTGCTACTTTGAATCAGCGTTTGCATGGCATTGCAATTACTGACAGTTTCTTGCAAGCGTTGGATTTTATACTGCTTTTCTACCAAATTGCTCCAGCCCGTAGTCACAGATTCAGAAACAAATTCGCCACTCCAATCTGGGTTGAAGCGATAAACGGCTACACGGTCGGTGTTGAGTAGCGATCGCACTTCTTTTGTGGATGTAGTGAAAATCCCTTCAATGTCTGGGGATTGCCTGATTTTATCAATGATTTTGGCAACAGCGCGATCGCGTTCTGCTGTCAAAGCGACTTCGCGAGATTGTCGCTGCAACTGCTCTAAAGTTTCTGCTATATATGCCTTGGCTTCAAATTGCTCCAAAATGTCTAGATGACAAGGAGAATGACCGACTTGATAGATGTCGTTAACTACAAATGCTTCATTGTTGCGGTAACGTCCTCCCTGAGTTTCTTTTAGG
>JBPCQW010000412.1:0-8756 GCA_050997715.1 Hassallia sp. | reverse complement strand
AGTTAGGAATAAGAAGTTAGGAATAAGAAGTTAGGAATAAGAAGTTAGGAGTCAGGAGTTAGGAGTTAGGAATAAAGTTAATAAATTGAGAGGAGATAGAAACGCAGCAAAGTCTTGTGGGTTGGTTGGACTGACGAAAATTTAACTCCTGACTCCCGACTCCTGACTCCCGACTCCTAAGTTCTTACTCTTCCACGCGATAACCGAGTTCAGCCAAACTGACGCGAGACTGACGCCACTTTGGTTGCACTTTGACAAACAATTCTAGATAGACTTTGCCGGCGATTAACTTTTGAATTTGTTCGCGAGCTGCACTACCGATCGCTTTGAGCATAGCTCCACCTTTCCCGATGAGAATGCCTTTTTGGGAATCTCGTTCAACGTTGATGGTAGCAAGTACGCGAGTGATAGCTGGTGTTTCTTCCACTTTCTCGATAGCGATCGCTACCGAATGGGGAACTTCCTCACGAGTCAACAATAAAATCTGCTCTCGAATCAATTCACCCATAATAAAGCGTTCCGGTTGGTCAGTTACCAAGTCGGGTGGATAGTAGAATGGTCCTCGTTCTGAATGTTCAATTAATAAATTTTGCAGTTCTGGCAATCCGATCCCAGTCTTGGCGGAAAATTTTACTGTTTGCCATTTATAGGATTGTGCTAAATCAGCGTAACTATCGTCAATAACCTGAGAATCGTTCGGTTGTTGATCGCTTTTGTTTACACCCAAAATTACTGGTGTTTCGCTTTTAATCAGTAACTCGGCAATATAGCGATCGCCTGTACCACAACTCGTCGAGCCATCCACCACAAATAGCACTACATCCACCGATTCAATCGCAATTTTCGCATTTTTCACCAGCACTTCCCCCAATTGGTGATGGGGTTTGTGTATTCCTGGTGTATCAACAAAAATTAACTGCGCTTCTGGTGTCGTTAAAATGCCTCGCAAACGATTGCGTGTAGTTTGCGCTACTGGAGAAGTTATAGCTATTTTTTGTCCTACTAATTGATTCATCAACGTAGATTTACCGACATTTGGACGACCGATAATGCCGATAAAACCCGATTTGAATTCAGGAGGAGCCTGGGGGACAGTTACTTCTCCTGAAAAAGAGAAGGTGTAATCATCAATACTTTTCACCTGTGGCTCCACCGTCATATTTTATATATAGGATAAGTTGATTTTATTACAGACAAAACAAACATAAAATCACCCTGGAAGTTTCAGCGATTGCCTTTGCTTAAGTTTAATTTACTACTAAATATATTTTCCGGAGCATAATGTCATAAAAGATATGGGAGAATGCAAACGCATTAGAATTTTGACTAGTGGTGGAGATTGCTCTGGTTTAAATGCTGCAATCATATCTGTAGTGCATTGCGCTGTGGGAACTTATGCCTGGGAGGTTTTGGCAATTCGGCAAGCGACTTTAGGATTGATGGTGCGTCCTCCACAATTCACAAAACTGGAAGTTGACCAAGTTAATACGCTATTAACTGCTGGTGGTACAATGTTAGGAACAACTAACTTTGGCGATCCTTTTGCCTTGCCGATGGCAGATGGAAGTGTATGCGATCGCGAATTATGAAATTATTGCAAGCTATCGGCAATTGAGTTTAGATGCTTTAATTGCATTGGATACAGATGCGGTTAAATTCTTAATACGATAATTGTGGACTTAGTTATGCGATTCTAAATTTCGTCCAATTTTAGATCGTCAATGTAAAGTAGGAAGAAGCCAGTTGAGATAGTCAGTAGCGATCGCCAGAATGGTGGTATCGGTATGTCCCATATCAAACCCCACGTACCGCACCAGCAAAGGATGATTGCAAAAACGGTGTAGACAGTCATCAAGTTGGGATACCGAGTCTTGAGGTGGTAGAAAATCCTTTCCCTAAGACTCCTTGACTGAGCATTTTTGAGGGGTGCGGTTTTCTTCATCAAAACTAGCTCTTGGAGAGATTTGTCATCAATGAAAAGCATTAAAAGACCCATCAACAATATAGAAAAATGGCGAATGGGTATCCATAAGGATATTTCACGAGCCGGAGCCATCAGATCCTGTCCTTGTGCCCAAGTGTCTGCAAGATACCAAGTACCACTCCAGATGAACAGCGTATTGGTCATCAAATAAATCGCGTACAAATTGGGGTATTTGCGTTTTAGCGTGGAGAAAAAGTGCTTGGACTTACTGTGGACAATTTTTTCGGGCTTTGAGGTAGGAGGACTCATGGGGGTTTATCCGGATTCTTGCCAAGGTTTAGTCGAGACATCCAAAAAAGAGTACTTGATGATACAGTTTTGCGAGAATCCAAAAATTCTCGGTCTAAATAGAATCGCTCAATGTTCGCGCAGCGTCTGCTGACAGGAGAAGCACAGCCGCGTGCGACTTATAGTAGTTTGGACAAGGTGCAAGATGTGATATTACCCATTACCTATTTAACTGATAACTCCCATCACAAACTCGCCTTGATTCACAGCTCCATTGCTAGAAGTATCGTAAACCAATCCATCTTGTTCGCAGCAGACATCAACGACAACAGGTAACTTACCCTCTTTATTAAAACTAAGAATTTGATAAAGTCGTTCTCCAGCTTTGACTTCACTACCCAATTCTACCCTTGATTGAATCATTCCCCCGCAGGAAGCATAATATTTTATCACATTACTTCTAGCTCGAAAACACATTTCTTGAAAAATGCTTTCATCCGCAGTGAAATCAAGCAAAACACCTTTTTTAATTAAATAATTTTTCACACCCCGCACACCTTTAGCAACTGAATCAGGAATCATCTGCATTCCTGTACCCAGTTCAAGCGTCCAAGCTTCCACATCAAACTTAATTTCTCTACCTAGCTGTTGAAAACAATCTTCCAACGCTAACCAAGGTTTAATAAACGCTTCATCAAAAGCATCACCATCGTATTTATCAAGTATAAATCCGTGTTCGAGTAAAAAGTATTTAGCACTTTCTTCGCGATTTCGGAAATAATAAAGGTAATTTATGCCTTGATTGGAAGCAGTGTGTAAATCAATCAAGTAATCTGCATCTAAACTGAGAGATTGTAATTGATAGCGGAACCGCTCAGTATAAGGTACGCTACTAGGAGAATTAATTTTATCTAAAAGTTCTCCAAACTTCTCCTTGATTCGGCTGAGATAATTTTGTCTGACAACCTCAATATCAAAATGAAGTTGAGATTTAGCAAAAGCGATTAAATCATCAGTTTCCTTTTCATAATCCCAAAAAATGCGATTCCAATCCTTCGCTTCATAAACGCAGTATCTACCAGAAGAAAAAACATGCGATCGCTCATTAGTTCCCATCGGATTACAAACCGGAACCAGCCAAACTTCCCCAGCCAAATCGGTATCATTTATCGTCTGTAAAAACGAAATCAACTGATAAATCACAGCATTACCAGCAATTTCCGCACCATGCAGATTCGATTGAATGTAAACTTTCTTACCAGCATTAGCGCCAATAAACTTGTAAACTTGTAGCGATAAAACATCACCACTAGCCATTTGTCGAAGTGGAATGGTAGAAATAGCAGGAAGCATCGTAATATCTAGTTTTAAGTTTACAAACCCTGAATTTAGAATTAGACACAAGAAGAAAATAATGTAGAGACGTAGCAATGCTACGTCTCTCTGGACAACGCATAGTTCATTTTCACTTTCTATATCTATTTGGAATTTTTTAAGTTCCCGGTAAATTTCGCAACCGTTCATCTAAATGAGTACGGTCAGCCAAAACCTTCAATAATGGACCGTGCGAAGTAAATTCTACAACACTCACCGACCCAACCGGACATCCCAAACGAAAGCGAAAGCGTCCCACATCAATTCCCAACAGACTGCACAGCATAATTCTGATAGTTGCCTTGTGAGAAACAATTAACACATTGCCATCGTGATAAAGCTGTTTAATTTCTTCAATCACCTGAGTAGCACGAGAAGCGATCGCAACAGCCATTTCCCCACCAGTCGGTGCATACCACGCCGGATCTGCCAACCAGCGGATATAATCATCGTGAAATTCCACACTTACCGCTTCTGGTGTGCTTCCTTCCCACTTACCGTAGTGAATTTCCTTTAAACCATCCCGCAGTTGTGGTTGCATTTCTACAGCTTCACACAAAGGTCTTGCTGTAGCCAAAGTTCTGTGCATCGGACTGCAAAAAATTGCCTCCCAAGGAGTAGAACTGTATGAAGAAGCAAAAGATGAAGCCATTTCCATACCATCTGGGGTAAGTTCTGGATCTAGCGAACCGCAAAAAGCATTATTGCGACTCCATTCTGTCTGTCCGTGACGCAGGAAATAAAGAGTTAGGGTCATGGGATTTTGGATTTTGGATTGTTATGCAGGGTGGATATCCATAACTATAGTCAGAAACAGAATACAGGCGATCGCTAATATATTGAACAAAGTGCGAGTCATAAATTCACTTTTCCTTACAAATGGTTACAACAGCAGTCAATCCCTATCTTGATGGTAACTTTGCACCGATATACAAAGAAATCACCACTGACACGCTGAAAGTCATCGGTGAACTACCGGACGACTTATCAGGGATGTTCGTGCGAAATGGTCCGAACCCGCAATGGACACCCATTGGTCAGTATCACTGGTTTGATGGGGATGGAATGTTGCATGGTGTGCGAATTAGCAACGGTAAAGCTACTTATCGCAACCGCTACGTGCAAACAAAAGGATGGAAAATAGAACATCAAGCCGGTAAAGCTGTTTGGAGTGGCATATTAGAACCGTCACAGAATAATCCCGACGCTTATTACAAAAATACTGCTAATACTGCTTTAATTTGGCACGCAGGTCAGCTTTTAGCGCTGTGGGAAGGCGGTGCGCCTCACGTTATCAAGATTCCCAATTTAGATACAATTGGTGAATATACTTATAATGGCAAGCTCAAATCTGCGTTTACAGCACATCCGAAAGTAGACCCGGTTACGGGTGAGATGATGTTTTTTGGTTACTCGTTCGCACCACCATATCTGCAATATAGCGTCGTTTCTGCCGAAGGCGAATTATTGCGGACAGTACCGATTGATTTGCCGATGGGAGTGATGATGCATGATTTTGCCATCACGGAAAATTATACAATTTTTATGGATTTGCCCTTGACATTTAGCCCAGAACGGGCACAAAGGGGAGAACCGGGGATGATGTTTGAGCGCGATCGCCCCAGTCGTTTTGGTATTATCCCACGTCACAGCGACAACAGTAATATCCGCTGGTTTGAAAGTCCCGCTTGCTACGTCTTTCACACTATGAACGCTTACGAAGAAGGCGAAGAAGTAGTGCTTATCGCCTGTCGGATGAATTCTACTACTATGTTTGGTTCACCCCAAGACACACACACCGATCCTCAAGCCAATATTCCCCGCTTGTATCAATGGCGATTTAACCTGACTACAGGTGCGGTGTGCGAGGAAATGTTAGACGATGTACCTACAGAATTTCCTCGGGTTAATGAAAATTTCTTAGGAAGACAAACCCGATACGGCTACGCTCTTAAAATGGGGGAGGGTTTGATTAAATACGACTTCAGCAATGGTAAATCTCAAACTCACAAATTTGGAAAAGGACGTTCTGGTGGTGAAGCGATATTTGTTCCTTCTCCCAATGCTACATCAGAAGATCAAGGCTGGCTGATAACTTTTGTCCACGATACCAGAGAAGACACATCAGAACTCGTGGTAGTCAATGCCCAAGATGTAAATGCCGAACCTGTAGCGCGGGTGTTAATTCCGCAACGCGTACCCTACGGGTTCCACGGAGCTTGGGTTTCTGAAGAACAGTTAAGCCCTTCTGTGTAAATAAACACCGCCATCTCGTTCCCATGCTCTGCGTGGGAACCTATATCCCGGAGGGCTGCTGCCTCCACTAATCGCGTTACAACGAGAAAATAGAGATGTCTTTAGGAAGAATTTGTTAATTGAATCAACTCTTGAGGTGTGAGGATTCGCGGAGTTGCAACCGGAAAATCTTGAGGATTGCGAGTAACAATTGCATCTAATTGATTAACTACCGCAGTGCTGTATTGAATAGCATCTTCAAAATCTCTAAAGTTGGTAGTTAGTGCCATTGCGATCGCTGCTTCATTAACAGTAGCAATTTGACAGAAGGTGGCTAATCGTCTTAAATAATTGAGAGTCCAATCTCGACCTCTTCCCCTACGGATGATGTAATATAGATCACCAAAAGTTGAAGCTGAAATATAACCTTCAACCTGCCCTTGTTCAACTAGTAATAAAACTTGTTCGCTTGCTTCCAAAAAGGTCTTCTTTCAAGGGCATCATCGACAATGATATTTGTATCTAGCAAGACTTTCACAGGTTATGTTTCTCCTTCAAATACTCCCACTTAGCTTGGTGTGGGTCAAAGTCAGGTGGAACAGGTGGAGCATTTTCAAATAAATCCTGAAACGCTTTTACCTTAGATTTTCTCTTTGGTTTCTCTGTTTGTGACTCGATTTCCGGAACTGTAGAACTTGCCCCTGTCTCAACTGCTTGCAAGACAATCACTTCAACGTCTCCAGGTGGCATTTTCACAGGTTCAGTAATTACTAAATTACCTGCGTCGTCAATTTTTCCCTTGAGTTTGTAAGCTTGCATATTCTTGTTCCTTGTTTATTTCTAGGATAACTAATGCGTGTTCACTGAAGCATTTGGTCGGAGAATAATCAAGTGATGACGAGCGCGAGAAGCACCGACATACAGTAATTGCTTATAATTTGGTGGAGGATTAGACTCAGTTTCAACTAGAATAACAACTTTACTCTCAAGCCCTTTGAAGTAAGAAATTGTGTTGCAGAGAATTTCATGAAGATTGATATCAGGATCTGCTTTAATGCGAAATTGTCCTACAACCTGATTTTGAAGTGATTGTTTTCGTGTAGTTGTCAGAATCACGATGTCTTTAGTGGTAAAACCTTCACTTATAACTAGACGATGAAGAAGACGACCAAGTGTATTTTTTAATTGAGTATCGCCTGTATAACTATGAATTTTTACATCTTGTCCTAATGGGCATAAAGATGATGTTGAATTCGATTCTGGGTGAAATTTTAAAACATATTCGTGTATTTTTTGAGTATTACGGCAATTTTTATTTAAAGCAAAAGGAGCTTCTTCTAGAGGAGGCTTCCAGCCACAACCGTAGATATTCTGATTATCATCGTGAAATAAGTAGCAGATGCCATTATCAGGGTCGTGGAGTAAGAACTTGAGCGCCAACCACCAATCTTCGTGAAAGTCTTGTCCTTCATCGACAATTACTGCATCAACGCGCCATCTCAACCTATCGGCAGCATCCATCAACAAGTTAGGGTAAATTTCGTTGAAGAGTTTGTCGTTAGGGATTTGGTCTTCATTTGGTGCAAGACCAGCTTGGTTAAATAATTTTTTACATAAGCCGTGAAAGGTGTAAACATGCAAATTTGATTTCCAACCAAGACTCTGACGCATGAATTGAGCCAAGCTTTTATTAAAACAGGTTAGTAAGACGCTAAATCCCTGCTCGTTTAGGCGACGAGCTTTTTCCAGAGCTAATAAAGTTTTGCCTGAACCAGCACAACCACTAATAGCTACACGTCGATGATTTGCTAAAAAATCTAATACGCCGTTTTGTTGCTCAGTTAAAGTTTTGAAAATATCATCATCGTGGCTTGGTGGAAATACTGGCAAAATTGGTGCAATTACTTTGATAAGTTCTTTAATGCTCCTTGCATCAAAATTGCTTGTAGATTGATTTTGAGGTGGATTTTCACCGCACCAGTAGTTTAGGACAGTCTGCACCCAAACTGATAAATCATTTAAATTTGTGCAATCCAGTATGATTTGGCGTGGAGCATCTAAACCTAACATACCTTTGACTTCAACATCGGGGAAAGCTACAGCGTGTCCTATTGGAATCCAACGGGAACGCCAGTAACTCAGTTCCTTAAAACGACTAATTAGACTGTATTTGCTGTCACACGCTTGTTTGAAAGGGTCTTTGATCGAATTTTCATTGCTGTGCCATTCGTTTGTTTTGCTGTTATAGCTAATTTTGCCACCTTTGACTTCAATTACTAAAATACCTCAATTGGGACAAGCAATAACAAAATCAGCTTCACCATCTCTAGCACCGTTACGAAGATTACGTACTTGCCAGCGAACCTGATGAAAGACTGTGAAACTATCCGATAACTGTTCTTGAAATGCTTTGTATAAAAATTTTTCTGCATTGCTTCTGACATCAGAACGCAGGTTTTCAGGGAACATCTTTGCCACAACGCACCTCAAGTTTTACTTTGCTAAACAACACAGTCCTTATGAATTGAAAAATCTAGAGAGGACTTAGTTGTAGAATTCCCTAAAATTCCTACACAATAACAGGCAATTAGTCCGGACTTACGCAACTGGCACAAACGGTATTACTTTTGAGTCTCCCCCTGTTTGCTTGCGGGGAGGGGATAGGGGGTGGGGTTCTATGCGCTCTTAGTATTTCGCTACTGCACGATCGCAAATAATCGCCGTCGTAGAGTGTTTAGGATAAAGCTGTTTCATCCATATAGAGATTAATGCGCTCAACTGAAGTAACCTAAAATTATATTTAAACTGCTAGGAGTGGAGAAGATGTTGTTGGAATTAAAGCGCATCCAAGTTCCACCGGGACAAAGAGTGCTGCTCAAAGATGTAACCTGGCAAGAATTAGAAACAATTCTCGAAGATTTAGGGGAACACCGTG
>JBPCQW010000348.1:0-24046 GCA_050997715.1 Hassallia sp. | reverse complement strand
GTGGTAAATACACAGAAATCTATCGTCGTGACCTTGACTATCCCCGCAAGCTAGAACTTCTTGGCGATTTACCTACATATGGACGCGCCCGTGACGCCGCACAGCACAGTCCTTATACTGTAATTCTTAATTCAAATGAACCAGATGGGATTCAAACAGGACTAACGCCACTAACCTGTGATAAGTTTCGTGAAGTTTTGGGAGATACGCGATCTGGTTGTCACTCTATTTTGAGAGATAACGAGGGTTTGCAGCCACAAGAAGCCGTTGATGCAATGGTTAAATTCTTGTTTGCTAAGTGGTATGACGAACAAGCAACAATTGACTTGGTAAAGCAAACAGGAGAATCACGGGCTTATGTGTTTAGTGTTAGTAATGAAACTGACCCAGAACGTCTATTAGTTCAAGTCAGAGACACTTTTGAAAAAGCGAAGCAGTGGGAAAGAGAAACACTAGCAAAAAAATTTGGTGCTGATTTGAATGCGCGTTTAGCTTTTAATGAGGCTGATGTGTTGCAATTTAAGCCTCATACCACAATGGAAATCGTTAAGCGTTTACAGCCTTGGAGTTTGCGAAAATCTTCAGCAGATGTGAAAGGTGGGGTGTTTGAGGATTTTTTAAGCAAGACTTTCCGCGATCATTTGGGGCAATATTTCACACCTACACCAGTAATTAATTTAATGGTGGGGATTTTACAACCAACAGTAAATGATTATGTTGGTGATCCTGCTTGCGGTTTAGCGCGGATGTTGACGCACGTTTTGGATTATGTGCGTAAGCAGGAGTATGCAAAAGCGATCGCAAATAATGGTGGTAGTGCTGAAGGGATTAATCCTGAAGAACCAACGCAAGAGTTTATTAAGTTTCGAGATAATCATTTATTTGGGGCTGAATATTCTCTAAATGTGATGCGTGTAGCGCGAGTTAATACTTTAATGAATGGCGCACAATATGCTGATTTAAAGGTAATGGATTCGCTGGAGCGATTGGGTAACATTACAGGAGGAATTACGGAGGGGCTTCCAGAACATCCTGGTTTTTATCTAGGAGGGTTGACAATGATTTTAACTAATCCTCCATTTGGTTCTAAATTGACAAATGAAAGTGTTTTAAAAGACTTTGCTGAACGGAATGGGATGACAAAGAAAAAGGGCAAGGTTGTTAAAAGTATTCTTCAAGAAGTAGCTTTTTTAAATCGTTGTTTGGAATATCTTGCACCAAACGGGAAGTTAGCTATTGTTTTACCTGATGGGTTATTAGCGAATAGTTCAACTCAAGATGTACGCGACTGGATTTTACGCTGGGCTAGATTGAAAGCAGTTCTTAGTTTACCGCAAGAAACATTTGCACCTTATGGTGCTGGTGTTAAATCTAGTATCTTAGTTTTAGAAAAACGAGCTATTGCTCTTGCTATAGGAGAACAAATTGAAATTAATCAGATAGTTGTAGAGGAAGAAGACTATAAAGTTTATATGGCAAGAATTGATGATATTGGTTATGACGCTTCTGGGCGTTCAAAAGTAAAAGAAGAAGAGGCTTCATTGCCCTCTGAATTAGAATCAACTATAAATAACTTCCATGAAAAATTAGGATGGTGTATTTAATAAATGGAAGATACTACCATTGCAATTAGTCGATTAAGAAATAAAAAAAAGTGGGCTTATTCATTTCATTCGGAATTATCTCTTCAAACTGAAGAATACTTAAAAAATACTAGATTTCAAACTCTAAAATTAGGAAAATTAGTTGCAGAAATTTCTGATGGTTTACATTCTACTCGTCATTATGTAGATGATGGCATAATAGTGTTAGCAGTTAGGAATATAAGTGAATTTGGCTTAGATTTATCTAATAAAAAAATGATAACTCAAGCAGAACATGAGCATTTTAAACGGTCACAAGTACAGCCAGAAGATTTGCTAGTTACTATCACAGGAAGGTTAGGAACTGCATTAGTTTATACATCTGAAAAACCTGCAAATCTTAGTGCCCATGTTGCTCGTGTAAAAGTTCATGCTAATAAGGTCAATCCCTACTATCTAGCAGCATACCTAAATTCAAACTTTGGAAAACAGTTACTTAATGAATATTCAATCGGAAGTATATATGCACACATTAACGTTAATGGACTTCAAAATGTGCAAATTGTTCTTCCTTCTAGACCTATTCAAGACCGCATTGCTCAAATAATGCAAAATGCTTATGCTAAACGGCAGAATAAGTTATCTGAAGCAGAAAGATTATATCAAACAATTGATAGTTATGTGTTTAGTAGATTAGGGATAACTCTTGAGGATGTTGAAGAGAAAAGGCGTTTTCTAAGGCCAATAGCAGAAATATATAAATCTCGGTTTGATGTAGATTTCAATATGGGCTTTCATAAATTTGACCCATATATAAATCAAGTTTTACCCGTGAAGGCTGTTGCTAAATTTCCTAAAAGAATACGAAAGCTGTCAAATGAAGCAGAAGCTATATTTCAGTATATTGATATCTCCAGTATTGATATTCAGTTAGGAGAAATTGAGAGAGCTATAGAAATTACTGAAGCAAGTGCGCCTAGTCGTGCAAGGCAAGTTGTTCATACTGGAGATATTATTGTATCTACAGTACGTCCTACTAGAGGAGCAATTGCACTGATTCAAAATGAAACGGAAGGGTTTATTTGTTCTACAGGATTTACTATTATTCATCCAACAAAAAAAGTAAGTTCTGCATATCTACACTTGGCTTTACGATTAAGCACTACCCTTGAACAATTTAAACGACGATCTGCGGGTTCATCATATCCAGCTATCTTAGAAAATGATATTCAAGAAACGCTCATTCCTGTTCCTGATAAAGAAGTTCAAAACGAAATAGCTACGGAAGTTACCCAACGCTGCAATAAAGCTAAAAGTCTACGCATTAAGGCTGAAAACTGAGTAAATGAAGCAAAAGCCCGTGTTGAGCGCATGATATTGGGAGAAGAAGAGGTGACATGAAGGAGGGCAGCAAGTACCAGCCACTCCTTGAATTTTTACGTGGCAGTGATCAAAATGAAATAACTTTATCATTTGCTGAAATTGAGACTTTAATAAATGATACTTTACCCAATTCAGCAAAAAGTAAACGGGCGTGGTGGAGTAATCGCAGCAAAGGCGCATTACAGGCTTTGTCCTGGATAGAAGCAGGATATCGCGTTGGAGATGTTGATTTTGATAAGCAATGCGTTACTTTTTGCCAATTTACTACTAGCGAACAAGTGAAGCTTGTAGATGGAAAAGTGGTATGGAATAGCAAATCAATCAACGCATTACGTCTCCAAATGGGTTTAACACAGGCAGAATTTGCAACACAACTGGGTGTGCGTCAAGCAACAGTTAGTGAATGGGAAAACGGAATCTATGAACCAACTCGCTCAAAGTCGAAACATTTGGAATTAGTTGCTCAGATGGTTGGATTTACACATCAGGAAGAAAGCTAAAGTTTCTAATTTTCGTGTTTGACATTTATTCGGCTGACGTATATTGTCAGGATAGCATTTGCTTCTGGCAGTAGTCAAGCATGAATATAAAAAACACCGAACCCAAAGCCCTCTTCCTTTCCCCAGACGGCAACGTATACCCCGACAACCTAATTTGCTCTGGCATTATCCCCGCAGAACTGGACGGTAAACCCTGCCCCCATTCCCAAGCAGGGCGCTTTCCTGGCATCAAACCCCTAAATTCTGAAGACTCAAACTACACAATCGACAAAGGAAAACCAAGCGACCTCTGCCCAATCTGCGCCAAACAACAACTTTCCAACCTTGGACACTGGCAAAGTAACAGAAATCAAAAATTCCCTGAAGAACTGCGATCGCTGCGGTTGTTCAAATGCCGAATGTGGCTATGGCTAGTTGTTCCAGGACTGCACGACCATGACGCAACACAGCTTTTACCCCAAAAGCTATGAGATGAGAGTGTTTAGAAGCGATGAAAACACACTCAAACTTACAGCAACCCCGCAACAAAATTACAAATCTTGTCAGAAGCCAGCAAATAAGTTTCCGAGGCTTCCTGCTGGCTCTTGGCTCCTTAACAAAAGGAGACATTCACCATGATAAAACCAGTTATTACCCAAAATCATCCTTGGGTGATAGTAAAAACTGTAGTGATTACCCAAACTCACACCGTCGCCCGTTTTGCTAACCGCCAAGATGCAGACGACCATTTAAGATTTTTGCGTCGAACTATTCCCAATGGAGGTTTTGAGATTATGTTTGAACCGCCAGATGATGTAAAAGAAAAAGAAGACTTTAATACTTAATTGCTGACTATCAGCAAAAAAAAAGGAGTCTAAATTAGGCTCCTAAAAACTTGGATTGAAAGGGCGGTTAGAAACCGCGTCTACACAGGCAAAACCCACCTCCGTGGGTTTCAAAAATTCAATTTTTCCTTAGTCCGCGCAGGCGGACTTTGTTTGTGTAGCCGCTCTAATTTGACACTACACAAATTAAGTAACACCAAAGACAATCACTAAGCACAAAACTGCGCCAAATATAATCAAGGCATAGAATTGAGCGCGACCGTTTTCGAGGTATTTCAAACCTTCACCACTAACTAGGGTGAAAAAGCCTGTCAAGTTAACAGCACCATCGACTACGCGGAAGTCAACTTCCATCACTTGTCTGGCTATGCGACGCAAGCCGAGGACAAAGACGCGATGGTAAATGTCATCAAAGTACCACTTGTTAAGAGATAGCTCGTAAAGCGGTTTGATTTTTTCGGCGATCGCACTTGGATCAATCTTGCGCCACAGATACATCAGCGAAGCCAATGTAATCCCAATCAAAGCGATTCCTACTGAATTTCCCGCCATAATGTAAAATTCCGTCGGGTTAAACTCGGCGGTTTTTTCCATTACTTCTGCGAGGGTTTCGCTGGGAGGAAAGATAAATTGCTCAAAATAATTGGCGTAAGGTGTTCCCACCAAACCAATCAACATCGAAGGAATTGCCAGCACCACCAAAGGCAAAGTCATTGTCCACGGCGATTCATGAGGGGAATCGCTATGATGCCCATGAGAGTCATGTGCTTGTAATTCGCCATGTTTCATCGCCCCAGGACCAAAAACAGGTGTGGCTGCTGCTTCTGTCTCTAATTCCAAGACGATTGTGGCAGCTTTCTTTAGTTTCTGCTTGATTTTCTGGTCATTGCCTCTAAAGCTGCCTTCAAATGTCGAGAAATACATTCTAAACATGTAAAAAGCAGTAATGCCGGCAGTTAACCAGCCGACAAACCAAAGAAATGGGCTAGCTTGAAAAGCTTCTCCCAAAATTTCATCTTTTGACCAGAAACCTGCAAAAGGTGGGATACCGGAAATTGCCAAGCAACCGATAAAAAAGGTAATTGCGGTAAATGGCATATACTTCCGCAGTCCCCCCATCAAGCGCATATCCTGCGCCAAAACGGGGTCATGACCGACGACACCTTCCATCCCGTGAATCACCGAACCAGAACCTAAGAAGAGCATCGCTTTGAAGTAGGCGTGAGTCATTAGGTGGAAAAGTCCGGCAGAGTAAGCACCTACTCCCATCGCCATCACCATGTAACCGAGTTGGGAGATGGTGGAGTAAGCTAAACCCTTTTTAATGTCGTTTTGGGTTATGGCAATTGTTGCCCCTAAAAAGGCGGTGAATGCCCCAGTATAGGCAATTACATTCATTGCCGCTGGGACGTGTTCAAAAACGGGGTACATCCGAGCAATGAGGAAAACACCCGCCGCTACCATTGTTGCCGCGTGGATTAAGGCAGAAATGGGGGTGGGACCTTCCATCGCGTCGGGTAGCCACACATGCAGGGGGAATTGGGCTGATTTGGCTACGGGACCCAGAAATACTAAAATCGCAAACAAGATCGCGAGGGCATTGCTGATCGAACCTGATTCTACAAGTTGTGCGAGGCGATCGCCCATTACCTGAAAATCAAAGCTTCCTGTCGCCCAGTAAAGCCCTAAAATACCCAACAGCAAACCAAAGTCACCCACGCGGTTGGTGACAAATGCTTTTTGTGCTGCATCTGCTGCTGACTTGCGATCGTACCAAAAGCCGACCAGCAAGTAAGAACACATCCCGACTAGTTCCCAAAATACATAAATCTGTACTAAGTTGGGGCTGACCACCAAACCCAGCATTGAAGAGCCAAATAAGCTGAGATAAGCGTAAAACCTTACATATCCTGGGTCGTGAGCCATGTAGCCATCGGTATAGACCATGACCAAGAAGGCTACCGTTGTCACAATCACCAGCATCAAGGCTGTTAGGTGGTCAATAGTGTAGCCCATGTTCAGGTGAAAATCGCCTGCTGCTGCCCATTCTATGGTGCGGATATAAGGCGCGTGTCCTTGAAGTTGACTCCACAGCAAGGCAAACGACAGCCCCATTGCTATCCCCACGAGGGAGATAATGAACGCCGCGTTTAGCTTTCTGGCTGCGTTTGTCACCTGATTCATCGAGATTAACCCTAGACCGACCAGCATCGCCCCTAAAAGAGGTAATACCGGAATCAGCCACGCATACTGATAGATTACTTCCATCACTGACGCCTACATTTATAATTCTTCATGTTCGCTCTTGACAGTTTTGCCCGGAGGCATCTGTCCAGGTCGCAACTGTTAATAATTGTGACACACACCTTTTAGCATAAAATACCCCACCCGACGGTTGTTAGGTGAGGTAATTAAGCATGGTTTTAGATTTGGGGCATTGGGAATGGGGAGAGGGGGGGATGGAAAGAGGGGGGGACAAGGGAGACAAGGGAGAAAAAAATTTATCTTGTCCTCCTTGTCCTCCTTGTCTCCTTGTCCCCTTGTCCCCTTTTCCTCCTTGTCCCCAGTCCCCAGCCCCTATGCCGTCCGACAGCCTAAATCGGCTGTTTTTGTGGTGCTGTATGTCTTACGGCGATTGGTATAGTTGACTTTGATTTCTTCTAGCGCTTGGCGTAAATCGTCTCGTCCCCGAAAACAGTCTAAACGCTCCCGGACGATACCATTTTCAATTAACAGTAAAGTTGGCAGTGATTTTAGTCGATAAGTGGTGGCAAGTTTAAAATTTTGATCGGCGTTAACTCCAACCAATTTTATTTCTTCGCCACATTCAGTTTTAAACTGCAACAAGAGCGGCTTGATTATACGACATAAGCCGCACCAAGGCGCTTCAAAATTTACTAAAACAGGAATTGGAGATTCTAAAACTTCTTGATTAAATGTCCGCTCACTAAGCAACAACACCATGATGCCTCTACGATTACAGGGTTTTTATCTCAAACTATTGATCAGCATTTCTGATTTGACGCTTCAATACAGTTCTGCAAATAGACTGTTCCATAGCACAAATAATTATGCAAAAAAACAAGCGTGTTTATTGTGACGCTGATAAAAAAGCCAGCGCGAGTTTCACGGTGGCTTTTTTAGATTTTCAACTCCTGACTGCCTCTGGGGAGAGATTTTAAACTGTTTTGTCATCTAATTTCTAATGAAGGTAATTGAAGCGTCAATTACCACCTTTCTCAAATCTCGCTTTTGACATCGCGTCCCCCACTGACAGCTGTTTTAACCAATCCTACGGGGAATTGGGTAGCAATTGAGAAGACAAAATCTTCATTTATTTACTTTCAATTGCTGGCTATTGCTATTGGGGTCTACCTAAAATAACCATTGTACCTTAGTACTGGCTTGAATGAATAGGGGGTGTGACCACCAAAGTAGACCGATAAAAATAGCGACTCCCAGATAAGCGGGGCGGAGAAATTCTTGCCATTTAAGAGATTGACGATGATCGAGAACAGCTAGAAAAGGAATGATTGAAGTGCGCTGTTTGACTATTTCAAAGGCTTCACCGTAACGCGATGCTAAACGGCGATCGCCATGCCAAACTCCAAATAAGTGATGCAGTACTAACCCCACCGAAGTAATAAGAGTAAAGCTGGTACCGAGCCAAAGGGTATGAGCAACACACCAAATTATCTGCCCAACCATCTGCGGATGACGGGTAATCCGAATAATGCCCGTTTCGTAGAGGTGGACGGAGGGCTTTTGAATGGCAGCAATTTCTAGTAGATTGAATGTAGCCGGATACAAAAACAAAAACGAAATCGCTGAAAGCACCCAAACTACTGCCTTTACTCCCGGCACACCTTGGACTTGCCAAAGTTGCCAGCCATCATAACGGTGGTTAATAAAGTAAACGATTAAAATTACGGCTAAAGGCAGGCTGAGTAACGCAAAGAAAACGCGATAGAGCCTTGGTCCAATTTGTTTTTCTGCCCAGGGACGCAAGGCTGCTCCTCCACTGTGGGCGATCGCAAAAACTATTTGTAACCCCAACATGACAAAATGACTGTTGGTTAACCAACTGCTCAACATCATATACACAGGTGAAGTAATTTAAAGAAAACGCCCATTAAGTACAACCAATACCACAAAGTATTCAAAAGGGGACTTTCGTCAAGATGTTGTGGTACTGTCTTTTTCGATTAACGCTCCAAGTTTAAGATGCAATAAATTGCCCTCTTCACCGTTTTTTGGTGAACTGCCAGTTTTTTGCTATATAGCTGCTCATGCTCATGCGTTTTGTGGGTTTAGCCTTATGTCTGACCTTCCTTTCACTTTAGATCAATTGCGTATTCTCAAAGCGATCGCCGTAGAAGGAAGCTTTAAGCGTGCCGCTGATAGCCTCTACGTCTCTCAGCCCGCTGTGAGTTTACAAGTTCAAAACCTAGAACGGCAACTAGATGTACCTTTATTCGACCGTGGAGGACGTCGCGCACAATTAACGGAAGCGGGGCACTTACTTCTGAGTTACGGTGAAAAAATTCTCACCCTATGTCAAGAAACTTGCCGCGCTATCGAGGATTTACAAAATCTCCAAGGTGGAACTTTAATTGTCGGTGCTTCTCAAACTACTGGCACTTATCTCTTGCCGAGAATGATTGGCATGTTCCGACAAAAATATTCAGATGTGGCAGTGCAATTGCATGTCCACTCTACCCGTCGGACTGCCTGGAGTGTCGCTAACGGACAGGTAGATTTGGCAATCATCGGCGGCGAGATTCCCGGCGAACTGTCAGAATCTTTGGAAATTGTTCCTTACGCCGAGGATGAGCTAGCGCTGATTTTACCTGTTTTTCATCCTTTTGCAAAACTAGAAACGATTCAAAAAGAAGACCTATATAAATTACAATTCATTGGTCTCGATTCTCAATCTACTATTCGCAAGGTAATCGACCAAGTGCTAGCACGCTGCGACATCGATGCAAGGCGTTTTAAATTTGAAATGGAACTCAATTCCATAGAAGCAATTAAAAATGCCGTGCAATCTGGCTTGGGGGCTGCCTTTGTTTCTACTAGTGCGATCGCTAAAGAATTACAAATGGGTGTGCTACACCGCGCTCCAATTGAAGGCGTTGTTGTCAAGCGGACACTGTGGCTGATTTTTAATCCCAATCGCTATAGATCAAAGGCAGCTGAAGCCTTTAGCCGAGAAATTTTGCCTCAGTTCGCTACCCCAGGATGGAATCAAGATGTGTTAAAATCATCACCAAAAAACATTGTCGTAAGTACATTGGATATAGCAATGCCAAACTCTGATAAAAGCTAATATTTTGTCAAGCTTATGCTAGTTGTGTGGGCGGCAGAGCCTCCTTGAGCAATACCCGCGTTCAAAATCACTCATTCAAAAGTCAAGAGTCAAAAGTCAACAAGAGTGCCAGTTGCACAGGAAGGTAGAGCCTCCTTGAGCAATACCCGCTTTCAAAGTAAATGCGTATCTTGAAGAAAAATCCGTTTGGAGCACTGATTCTATCTAAAGGTAGTGGCGCAACCGTTAGGTGGATGATTTGCACCACAATTCCCGTGTCCTTTTAAAGGTAAATATTCGCTAATAAATATATCCTTGACTATTGACTTCGGACTATTGTCTTGGACAAAGGACAACAAACCAAAAAAATGGAAGTTTACTGCACTCGTCCACGCTGCCCTCGCCCACAAAATTATTTTACGGATTTAGACGATAACATAACTTTGAAAACAATACAGCAAAAATACTGCACCACTTGTGGAATGCCGCTGTTACTGGATGGACGATATGTACCGCTGAAGTTGCTGGGTAGAGGGGGGTTTGGAGCCGCTTTTTTGGCACGCGATCGCCGAATTCCCGGAATGCGCCAATGTGTAGTTAAGCAATTCCAACCTGCGGGAAATTTAAGTTCAACTCAACTGCAATTAGCACAACAATTATTTGAACGAGAAGCAGATGTTTTGGCGCAGATAGGTAATCAAAATGAGCAAATTCCTGACTTATTTGCTTATTTTGAAATAACAGTTAAAAGCTGGCAATCAGAACAGCAAGAGCAATTTTTTTATTTAGCACAAGAATATATTGATGGGCAAAATTTAGAAGAAGAATTAGCTCAAAGAAATCAATTCACTGAAGAAGAAGCCCTAGAAGTGCTGCGAGAAATTCTTAAGGTGCTAAAGTTTGTTCATAATGAAGGCATTATCCACAGAGATATTAAACCCTCTAACATTATGCGCGATCGCCACGGCAAATTATACTTGCTAGATTTTGGCGCAGTTAAGCAAGTAACAAATGCTTTATCTGGGTCTGGTGGTTCCTCCACCGGAATATATTCTATGGGATTTGCACCTCCTGAGCAAATGTCTGGAGGTCAAGTATATCCGTCTACAGATTTATATGCTTTAGCTGTAACAATTCTCACCTTATTGACAAAGAAGGAAGCAATTCAGCTATTTGATGGTTATAGCAACCAGTGGCAATGGCGAATGCACGTATCTATCAATTCCGGCTTGGCTGATATTTTAGACCGAATGCTATTGCCAGCTGCAAATCAACGCTTTCAGTCCGCTCAAGACGTTCTTTCAGCGTTAGATTCCCTTGCTATACCACCGACACAACTGCATCCCAAAGCATCTGTACCAAAGTTATCGACCCAAACACAACCACCACAAGCACCTATTGTTCCCCCACCACCAGCTAGACCAGCATTTTCGACAATCGAGTTGTTAAGTGGTGCAGCGTTTAGTGGATTTGAGGGTGCATTGATTGCGATCGCTCTTTTAAGTCTAGTCAAATCGCCAATAATCACTTTAGCTGTTTCTGCCGTGATTTTAGGGATACTAATTTTTGCCCAAACACGGCGATGGATTGAAAAGCTTGATTTGTTAATTATTAGTGTAATTTCTTTTACGCTGATCTATTTTGTACCTTTTTTCCATGCTGCTCTAAGCTCTCAGCAAGTGGTAATTTTATCAGTTGCAGCCGCGTTAATCGCCATTGCAGTTACAGCAATATTTCGTCTGATATATAAATTATTATCTTTGATATTTTAAATATAGCAATCCTAAATGAGTTGTGAAAATTAGTGTTTAAACTAACCCCACTGAAAACAGAGAGAAAAATATTGATGGCAATCTTTCTTCAGACTTTCCTCAAAATTCTCGGCAATTGTGGGGTGCTGATGTAAATTGGCGAACTGCCCTATCATATGACGCTACACGGGTGTTCATTGCTGCGCTAGAACTTAATCCCACACGGGAGGTATTCAACAAGCACTTACCTCGTCTAACTTTTCTGCAACAGGTGCTTCTGGTGCGATTCGGTTTTTAGCATCAGGCGATCGCAATGCCCCAGTTCAACTTGTAAAAATCGCTCCCGGTACTCGTTCTCATACTGGCTATGATTTTGTGCCACTACCACAATCTGCAATTAAAAATTAAAAATTAACCAATCGTTAACCTATATCTATCAGCAAAATGTCACATTGCGTTTATGGACAAAAATAAAAAAAATATCATGTCCCACAAAAATCAAGCTAATGAAACAACAGTTTTAGTTTTAGCTCTAACGATTACACTCGGATTGGTGGGGGGTGTGTACTGGTGGTTTGCTAACAATGGTGTCATAAGCAATTTTCCCAAAAATTCATCGTCGCAAGTCGTATCAAAAGGGGACACTTTTGCCCAAGTGCCAAAGGTTCCCTCTGGATTATTTAGCTATGGAGGTAGCACGACTTGGGCACCGATCCGAAAAGAAGTTGATCCACTGATTCAAACTGCTCAACCGCAATTTCGACTACGCTACACCGATCCCATCACAGGTGCTCCTGGTACTGCCTCTGGTATCAAGATGTTGTTGAATAACCAATTGGCTTTTTCTCATGCGTCTCGTTCAATTAAACAAGAGGAGTATCAGCAAGCGCAACAACTGAATATTACCTTAAAAGAAATTCCGGTGGCAATTGATGGCATTGCGATCGCAGTTAATCCCAATCTTAATATCCCTGGTTTAACCGTCGCCCAGCTAAAAGACATTTACACTGGCAAAATTACTAACTGGAAACAGGTAGGGGGTCCAGAATTAGAAATTATACCCTACTCTCGGCGTCTGGAAGAGGGAGGCACTATCCAATTTTTTGAGGAAAATGTCTTAGAGAAAGAAAAATTTGCCGCAAATGTGCAATTTATCCCCAGGACAACTCAAGCTTTACAAGAAGTAGCTAAAAATCGAGGTGGCATTTACTATGCCTCTGCCCCGGAAATAGTCGGACAATGTACTGTTAAACCCTTGCCACTGCGTAAATCAGATCAACTGGTTCCCCCTTACAAAGAGCCTTTCGTTTCCCTTGAACTATGTCCGCAACAGCGTAACCAAATAAATGCAGATGCCTTTAAAAGTGGTGAATACCCGATTACCAGACGGTTATTTGTGATTGTTAAGCAAAATGGTGAAAGCGACCAGCAAGCAGGAGAAGCCTACGTTAACTTGCTACAAACGGCTCAAGGTAAAGAATTAATTACAAAAGCTGGATTTGTCACGATTCGCTGATAAAGCAATGCAACTACACTCTCAAGTAACAAGTATTTATCAAGCACTTATATTTAATTGACATGCGCGGTAATTTGCTATGTCCCAAAAAAATGAAACATCAGTTTTAGTATTATCCCTTTTGATTACAGTTGGGCTGATAGGTGGTGGGTTATGGTGGTTTACGCAAAAATCTGGTTTTGACTTGGGTAAAACTACAAGTTCTCAGTCGGAAAATTCTACTGATGATAGTAAAAAGACCCCGCAACCAAGCGGTAACAATTTCGCTTCTGTGCAGAATGTGCCCACAGGATTATTCACATACGGAGGCAGTACCTCATGGGCACCGATTCGACTGGCAGTCGATTCAGCAATTCAAGGAGCTAGACCAGAATTTAGGCTGCGTTATCTAGAACCAAGCAGTGGCGATCGCGGTTCTGGCAGTGGTATAAAATCTTTAATTGACGGTCAACTGACATTTGCCCAGTCTTCTCGACCAGTTGAAGATCAAGAGTTAGCTCGTGCCAAGCAACGCGGATTCGATTTGAAACAAATTCCCGTTGCAATTGATGGTTTGGCGATCGCAGTTAACCCAAATTTAAATATTCCAGGATTGACTGTAGAACAGTTACGGTCAATTTACATCGGCAAGATAACCAATTGGAACCAGGTAGGTGGTTCTGATATTCCAATTAAGCCATATTCACGCCGCCTCAATGATGGCGGCACTGTGGAGATTTTTGTCCAAGACATCTTGGGTGGTCAAGGTTTCGGTAACAATGTGGAATTTGTTTCCACCACCACCCAAGCGCTGGAAAAAGTCAGCTTAAGTCTTGGTGGCATTTACTACGCTTCTGCCCCAGAGGTGGTTCCCCAATGTTCAATCAAGCCTTTACCCTTAGGGCGGACACAACAAGAGTATATTGCTCCCTACCAAGAACCATTTGTAACCGCCAAAGAATGTCCTGGTAAACGTAACAAGTTGAACATTGAGGCTTTCCAGTCAGGAAGTTACCCGATTACTCGCAATCTGTTTGTGGTAGTCAAACAAAATGGTCAAATCGAGCAGCAAGCAGGTGTTGCCTACGCCAATTTACTGCTAACCGAGCAGGGACAGGAACTGATTACCCAGACTGGGTTTGTCAAAATTCGCTGACACCTGCTATTGGTGTGCTTTAGTTGACTCTATTAATAGACTCTGCTGGCAAGCAAATCAGATTATCCCCTTGGGTAAGGATTAAGCCGCGTTGACGCAACTTACCCATCAAGCGGGTGACGGTGACACGAGTCGAACCGATCGCGCTGCCAATTTGGGCATGGGTGAGGGGAAAGGGCAGACAATAGCCGCGAATCACATCGGGGTCTGTTTCGCTCATTGACGGCTCGCCATATTCCTCAATCAATAATGTGAGGAATCCTAAAAGTCGATCAATTGTGCGCCGTTGTCCTAAGGCACTCAACCACAGCAGCTTGCGCTGGTGCTGATACCTAAAGGCATCCATAACTTCGCGGCGGAAATGGGGCCAGTTGTCTAGGTCGTGCCAGTACATCCAAAGCACCGCAGTTTGGTCAACATGGGCGTAGGACTGGAGTGTGAAAGGTGATTGGGCAACAATTTCAAATGGCTGTCCTGCCCCGACAAAACCCAAGAAAGCTTCTTCTGGAGTTCTGTTGATTCGTCGAGACGTTAGCTGACTTGCAGTAGCGCTAACTTGGGCGGTGCCTACCATGCGGATCGCACCCCTTTGCACCAAATATAGCAATCCAGGTCTAGCTGGAATGCGCTCATCTTTGCTAAAGGTGCGGCAGCGATAGTGTTCTTGAGCCCAATCAATAATTCGTTGCCAAGTCAAAAAAGGGCGTGATGCCTCAGAGAAGGAGGATGGAGATTGCATAGGTAACAAAGAGCGTTCGGCTGAAGACAAAGACGTAATAAAGGTGCAAGGAGTGTCTTTGTGTTGGTGATGTAGGCTTAACGCCTAACAGCGCCAGCCATCTTTAAAGATAGAAAGCAATTTGCTCTCTACACTTTTGTTATAACTCTTACTGTACTATGATGGTAGTAAAGTTTACTTACTATTAATCAAATTTTGCACAATTCTCATTTTTCTCTCTCTAGATTAAAGTTCTGTCTAAAGATAGATGACATAACAGCAATAATTTGAAGGCTTAAGGGTGAAATGGTAGTCATCTGTGCTTCAATTGATACAAGTGAGTAATAATACAGCAATTAAACAGTTAATTTACAGTCATTTGTTATCAGTATTAAGTATTTATACTAATACAGGCAGCATACTGAATAGAGATAATCATAAAATTCCTCTATATAAAAGTAGAGATGCTAATAGAATTTTATATATATCCGGGGTGGCTTTACAGCTGTCAAAATCTCAGAATCGTGACGCAATTGAGATTGCTTGTGCGATCGCCTCTCATATTTCGGCGAAATATGGCGACGAATTTATCATCGAAATTGTTCCACCAGGTTACATTCATTTCGTTTTAACCGATCCTATTTTAGCTAGTTGGTTACAACGCCTGGTTGAGGGGATGGGGGAGATGGGGGGAGTAGGGGAGAGGGGGAGGGGAGAAACCTTAATCGAAAATTCTTCACATTTCTTTGCAGTTCAATACGCTCATGCTCGCTGCTGCTCGTTACTGCGGCTGGCTCAACAAGAGAAATTGATTCAACTTGGTGACAATAATGTAAATACTAGTTCGGCTATGTTTTGTGTAATTTCTCCCAACCCGATACCTTGGCTCAATTGCGATCGCAAACTTCGCTTTTCCCATTCAGCAACGAAGAGGCTAATTTCTGAGTTAGTACAAGTGGTAGATGATTTAGAATTACCTTCTGAAGGAGGTTCGGTTAACTGGGAAAAAGCAGCGCTCAATTTGAGTCAAGCTTTTGAAACTTTCTGGTGCAACTGTAGAATTTGGGGTGAGGTGAAAATTACATCACCAGAGCTTTCCCAAGCCAGATTAGGATTAGTTATAGTTACTCAGTCTGTATTAAAGTTTTTGTTAGAAGAAAAATTAGGGGTCTTTGCTCTGGTTGAATTATGAGTTTAAAACCCAAATTCCAAAGTTTTGTAACAGATATTGACTCCTAGAATATCTCAGGCTATATTATCTGGTGTGTGAGGAGCGAACCAGCAAGGGCACCGAGACGAAACACGGCCAGTCGTCGGTGTCCTTTCTGATTTTTTGGTTAGTTATTCGTTATTAGCTATTGATAATAACGAATTGCTTACTAACTAATTACAGCAAAAACTTTTCAATTGCTGTGGCAGCTCCATCTTTTTCAACGCTAGGAGCTACCCAAGTCACGATCGCTTGAACTTCTTCTGGTGCATTGCCCATCGCTACACCAATACCAGCGTACTCCAGCATTTCCAAATCATTGAAGTTATCGCCAATAGTCATGACGTTAGTTCTTTGTAATCCTAGCATTTCTTCAGCTAGGTAACGTACAGCAGTTCCTTTGTTAACCAAAGGATTAGTCGCTTCAAAAAAAGTTGCGACAGATGTAGTTAGATACAGTTCGGCTGGAGTGTATTGAGAGCGCAAATTTCCCAGCATTTGTTTGATAATATCTGTGTCGTCACACAAAGCGAGAATTTTTGTTGGTTCATTGTTTAAGGTTGAGCGCAAGTCACCCACGACGATGGGGTTAATACCAGAACGTTGTGCATAAATTTGACTTTCTCTAGTTAATTCGCGGACATAGAGTTCATCGTTAATGTAGAAGTGAACAGATAAAAGCGATCGCAGTTCTGGTTGTTCAAAATAGTCTAGTAGTTTTTCTGCCATTTCTCTGGAAACAGCCAAATGACGATGAATTTTTTGGGTAATTGGATCTTGAATCCAGGCTCCCTGATAAGCTAATAAAGGCAAGGTAGAATTAATTCGGGAGTGGAAACGCAAGGCTGAACGATACATGCGACCAGTAGCGATCGCTACTTGAATTCCCTTTGCTTTTACCGCTGCGATCGCTTCAATCACAGCTTGACTTATATCATTAGATTCGCCGGCGATCGTCCCATCTATATCTAAAACTAGTAGTTTAATGTCTGTTGCCGCTATAGCTTGATTGCTGGTTGATGCTAAGTCATTGGTAGATGCTTTCTGCATAAATTTTCCAAGTGAAGTCACAGTTAGAGATTAGCAAGGTTTGGGAGAAAGCAGCACCTACCCTAGAAGGACTAAGCATTACCAACATTTTTGTCGCGGCTAAATTCTCGTTAAACCCATACCCAGACGCTTGGTTGCTTTCCCATGTGTCTAATAGCTAAAGTCGTCTTTCGATCACAAAAATTACATTGCGATCGCTGATTTGACACAGTTGCTCAGAGTGCGATCGCTTTTGAGCCTTTTGACTAGGACTTTTATGACAGCGTATATGCTACCATGTATATATGGCAATTAAAATTGTAGTTGATACAAGCGTTTTTATTAGTGCGCTGATTAGCTCTAAAGGTTCTAGTCGAGAACTCATTCGACGTTGCTTGAAAGGTGAATATCAGCCTTTGATGGGGAATGCTTTATTTTCTGAGTATGAGTCAGTCATTCAGCGCTCAGAAATTATCGCCAAATTTCCTTTAACCAGTGAAGAAATTTCTGCTTTACTTGCATCATTAATGAGCGTAAGCCAATGGGTTTATATCTATTATTTATGGCGACCTAATTTAAAAGACGAAGCTGACAATCACTTAATTGAATTAGCAGTTGCGGGAAATGCTCAAATTATTGCCACTCACAATATTAAAGATTTCCAAAATGCTGAATTGTTATTTCCTAACTTATCAATATTAAAACCCGAAGAGATTATTAGGAGTTAAATAAAAATGGGAACTTTAACTATTCGTTTACCAGACGATAAGCATAATAGATTGAAAGAACTTGCTCAAGCCAAAAATATAAGTATTAATAAGCTGATTGAAGAACTTTCCACCATAGCTCTAGCAGAATTTGATACCAATACAAGATTTAAAGCAATGGCTGCAACTGGCAACCCGGAAGAAGGTTTAAGAATACTGGCTAAACTTGATGCTCTAACAGAATAGAGCTTGTAGCGCGGGCGATCGCTTGTAGTAAAGTATTAGATGCGATCGCATGAAGCGAGAGTACGAATATCAGGAGTGCGATCGCCGAGCATGTTTAATTTGGCAGTACGCTATGGGCTTGGAGAAGCTTCATAACGCTCAAATCTATAGTTTGTGACGACTTAAGCGCATTAAATCTTGAACTTAATCCCAACAAAGAGCCTACCTACGTCAGCCGATACCTTTTTCTTTCCTTCTGCCTTCTTGTACTAGCTAAAATAGGGCTATGTCTCAAACATCTTCAAATCACTTGACTGACGATTCTGCACTCTTCACACGTCCCACGTTCATCTTAGTAGATGGACACTCCCTCGCTTATCGTTCTTACTTCGCTTTCGCTAAAGGACGAGATGGGGGACTGCGTACAAAAGCGGGAATTCCCACCAGTGTATGTTTTGGCTTTCTCAAGTCCTTGCTAGAAGTAATGGGAACCGAACACCCACAAGCAATGGCTGTTGCTTTTGATTTGGGTTTACCAACCTTCCGTCACGAAGCTGACGACACCTACAAAGCTGATCGTCCAGGAACACCAGAAGATTTTGTTCCTGACTTAAAAAATCTGCACGAGTTGCTTGATGGCTTCAATTTGCCAATTTTCACCGCTCCAGGTTATGAAGCAGATGATGTGTTGGGTACTTTAGCACAAAAAGCAACTGCCGCTGGGTATAAAGTGAAAATTCTCACAGGCGATCGCGATTTATTTCAACTTGTTGACCCACAAAAAGAAATTAGTGTTCTCTACTTTAGTCCAGATGCGATGAAGCGTTCTACAAGTAGTATCACTCAATTTGAACTAGAACAAGTTAAACTAAAGCTAGGCATTTTACCATCACAAGTTGTCGATTATAAAGCTCTTTGTGGCGATAAATCAGATAATATTCCTGGTGTTAAGGGAATCGGCGAAAAGACAGCAGTCCAACTGCTAAATACCTACGGCACTCTTGAGAATATCTATGCTGCTTTGGGTCAAATTAAAGAAGCAATTCAAAAAAAACTGGAAGCTGGTAAACAAGATGCCGAACATTCTCGCTATTTAGCAAGTATAGTTCTTGATGTGCCGATAGAAGTTAATTTAGAAGATTGTAAATTAACCGGATTTGATACCAGCGTCCTTGCACCGCTTTTAGAAAAGTTAGAATTAAAGACTTTTTTAGCCAAAATAAACGAACTTCAGCAACAATTTGGTGGGACAATTGAAGAAGCACCAAAAGCCGAAACATCAAAACAAATTCACGCAAATGAAGATAATGATTTGTGGTTTTTCACTGCTGAGGATACAGCAGCAGCAAAAAAGCAATCAGATCACCCAATTCAACCACGCATCATCGACACAGAAGCCAAACTAAAGGAGTTAGTCAACCTTTTAGAAAAATTTACCAGTGTGGAAACTCCGGTTGCTTGGGACACTGAAACCACTGATTTAGAACCTCGTGATGCTAAGTTGGTAGGAATTGGCTGCTGCTGGGGAACGGAACTGGATGAAATGGCTTATATTCCTCTTAATCATAAAACAGGCGATAATCTCAATCAAGAAGTTGCTCTAAAAGCACTACGTCCGATTTTAGAAAGTGCCAATTATCCAAAAGCGTTGCAAAATGCAAAATTTGACCGCTTAGTTTTACGGTGTCAAGGAATTAAGTTAGGGGGTGTAGTCTTTGATTCGATGTTGGCAAGTTATGTGTTGAATCCAGATGGTAGCCATAATTTGAGTGATTTGTCTAAAAAATATTTGGATTTGACAGCAAAAAGTTACTTAGAATTAGTTCCTAAAGGTCAAACTATCGCTGATATTGACATTCCCGCAGTCGCAAATTATTGCGGGATGGATGTTTATTCTACATTTGGCTTAGTGCCTAAATTGCGTGAGCAATTAGATAAAATTCCGACTTTACATCAGCTTTTGCTAGAAGTAGAACAACCACTAGAAGCAGTTTTAGCGGAAATGGAATATACAGGTTTCCGCATTAATACAGATTATTTAAAAGAACTTTCGCAGCAGTTACAAATAGATTTAGCCAAGTTGGAAGAGCAAGCTATTGAGATAGCTGGAGAAAAATTTAATTTAGGTTCTCCGAAACAACTAAGCGAGATATTGTTTGATAAATTGGGCTTAAGCACGAAGTATTCCCGGAAAATTCAAACAGGTTACTCTACTGATGCAGCGACGCTAGAAAAACTCCAAGAAGTCGATGAAACGGGCTTTGTTGATGCGATTATGGAGTATCGCACTTTATCTAAATTAAAGTCTACTTATGTAGATGCGCTACCAGCATTAGTGCGTCCAGATACTCAGCGGGTGCATACCGATTTTAATCAAACAGTGACATCTACAGGACGGTTATCTTCTTCTAATCCAAATTTACAGAATATCCCGATTCGGACTGCTTTTAGTCGCCAGATTCGTAAGGCTTTTGTGCCACAATCAGGTTGGTTAATGGTAGCTGCTGATTACTCACAAATTGAGTTAAGAATTTTGGCTCATTTGAGTCAAGAACCAGTTTTGGTGCAAGCATATCAAAAGAATGAAGATATTCATAATGTTACAGCGCGGTTGGTGTTTGAAAAAGAAGATGTAACATCAGATGAAAGAAGATTGGCGAAAACGATTAATTTTGGCGTGATTTATGGGATGGGTTCTTTGAGGTTTTCGCGTTCAACAGGTGTAGATAAAACGCTGGCTAACGAGTTTATTCAACGTTTTTACAGTCGCTATCCGAAAGTTTTTGAATATTTGGAGAAAGTTAAGAAGCAAGCGATCGCGCAAGGATATGTGGAAACTATTCTTGGTCGTCGTCGCTATGTTGATTTTACCAGCAACAGCATCCGCAAGTACAAAGGTAATAAATTAGAAGATATTGACTTGAAAAAACTGGGTAATTTGGGTGCTTACGATGCCGGATTATTACGTGCTGCCGCTAACGCACCAATTCAAGGTTCCAGTGCTGATATTATCAAAATTGCAATGGCGAAAATGCATCAGATTTTGCAGAGTTACCAATCACGGTTATTGTTGCAAGTTCACGATGAATTAGTTTTTGAAGTTCTCCCAAGTGAGTGGTCAGAATTAGAACCGCAAATTAAGTCAGTGATGGAAGATGCTGTATCGTTGACTGTGCCGTTAATTGTAGATGTACGTGCGGGTGAAAATTGGATGGAGACGAAGTAGAAATAGCCTGCAAACGCTGTAGCAATATCACCTTTAACCTTGTCTTGACTGGCAAGGTTTTTTTATTACTTTACATAACCCAAAAAAGCGCTAAATCTGGTGATCGAACACCAAACGGAACTATTAGAAAAATGGAGAGAAATTCATGAATAATCTAGATTTGACGGAGGAAAGCTTAAATAATGAAATAGTCCAGGCAAGAGCAGCGGCAGCTATGTCAGATACCTCTGAACCACGCGCTCAAGCTGCCCATTATGATTTAAATTTGAATCGCATAGTTATTGAACTGCGAAATGGGGCTACTTTTTTGTTTCCTCCTGAATTGGTTCAGGGATTGGCGGGTGCATCTCCAGATAAACTTAATAATGTGGAAGTCACTCCTTCTGGTGAGGGACTGCACTGGGAAGAACTGGATGTAGATATGAGCATCCCTGCCTTGATGGTGGGGATATTTGGTACTAAGGCTTGGATGGCTGAATTAGGAAGCAAAAGAGGTTCCGTAAGCTCAACGGCAAAAGCAAGGGCAGCGCGTGAGAACGGCAAGCGAGGAGGACGACCACGAAAAACATTAGACATCTCCGAAAATTAACCTAAATTAGTTTAAAGTTCTGCTATTTAACCCAATGCCTATCTACGGACCTGATGCGATTACTTTTGACGGTGTGAGTGGCGATCGCTATTGGTTTCACGAGCCATTTGCTTATACTGGGGTCGCTGATATTGATGAAAGACTCAGCGGCTTTCCGGTTGCCGTCTTTTTGCCGCACAATCGACCACGACACCAAACCCCTCTGGTGATTGGTCTGCAAGGGATGTCTGCCCCCTATGGCTGGAACGCCTTCATTGTGCCGACGCTGACACAGATGGGCATAGCTGTAGCCCTTTTTGATACACCTCTTGGTGGTGAGCGCAGCTTGGTGCGTACCTTCACGGCTTTGGTGGAAAATGAGATTAAGCCGTTAGTTGATCGAGGTATCCCCTTCGACACGAAGCTGCTATTGCAAATCTTCAAAAGTAGCGCTCTTGACATTGCCAGAGTCCGTGATTTCTGCCGCGATCGCTACGGTTTAACCGATAGTCGGTTAGCGCTGTTTGGAGTCAGTATGGGAGTTTTGCAAGTCGCTTATGCTTTTAATGCTGATGGTCTTGGGGACAGACTGCTGGGGGCTATCGGTCATGCTAACCTCCAGTCCTTTGCCAAAAGCTGGGGCTACCAGGTCTTACCAGACTTAGCAGCTTCACCATTAGGGGGATTGCTTTCACGAGTGCTACCGGATCTTAAACCCGTAGTTCAGGTTCTGCAAGTAGCCAAAAATCTTAAATACCCTGATGAGTATGCTTATGCGTGCAACCCTATGACCTATATTGAAAGGGTGAAACCGAACCGTAGGATTCGTTTCCTGGTTGGTGAATGCGATCGCATTGTCAACATTCGAGATGCCCGTGACTGCGCTAAGAAATTCCCCGATAATGCTTGTTATGTCGTTCCGGGGATGGGACATGGACAAATTAATTATGGGCGATCGTTCGTCGATCATGTCCGCTATTTCCTAGCTACCCAATTGGGGGATTGGCAAAGTTAATTCAAAAATATTCCTCTACAAATTGCAATCTAGAATTTGCTTGTGGACATTTATGAGGCTGCTTTTGCTTACTTAATATAAAAATTGTAGATGTGTTTTTCTGCTGGATCTGTCAAATTCAAGATTTGTGCAGTTGATATTTGTGAAGTTGATTTTGGTGGGAAGATATATGGCTTAAATCGATTTATACTTTCACAAGTTTCCAGCCCAAAGGGTTTTGATTCTGGGAAATCATCCCACCCTATAATTAGGACACCACCATCACGTAAAGATTGATAGCATCCGCCGTATGCTTTTTCAACCTCTTCTTTGTCATTCAATCCATGCCCAAATACGCCATTGCAGATGATTAAATCTAAATAATTGTCTTGGAAGTAACGGTTTAAATTACTCGAAGAATCAACTATGTGGTTTTTGGCTCCGTATATTTTTTTTAATGGGTTTATATCAATTGTCCAATACTCTTGTTTATCTTTAAACCATTTTTCATAATGTTTTGTATAAGAACCACATCCGACAAATAGTACTTTTGTAAATTCTTCTTTCTCAACAAAATACGGAATAATTATTTTTTCCAATACATATCTGTCATTATTATCTATCGGTGTTTCCTTACCCAGAATTGTATTTTTTACTACCTCGAAACCCCTGTTGATCATTTGTGGGTTTCTTAGAGTTTCCAGAATCGCTTTTGGGCTGATTAAAAAGTTTATTTCTGGCATATTCGATGTTCAGATAGTTGTATTTTCATATACTGGTGTATCCTACCAAAGCTATTTAAGTATAAAAGGTATTTTAAAACACATTTATCTTATCTTTATATTAAATTTGCTTGCAAAAAAAATGGATAATCAAAAATCTTCGTCGTCTACAAAAAACTCAGCATCGTCTTGCGATCTAGAATTACGCTGTGGAGCCGAAAGACCCCATAAAGGTTGCAACAGTGCAATACCAATTATCCCGACACCAGCACTGAAAGCCAAGACTAAACCCACGGGAATTTGAATTGACTCGAAACTAAAGAATTTTAAAGATACTGGGGTGGCGTTTTGAACTGAAATAATAGCGATCGCCACTACCCAAATAGCTACAACTAACGATATCAGCAGATTAGCTAAAGTTTTCATTTTAGTTGGGAATGGGGAATGGGGAATTGAAGAGGGAAAAGGGGAAAAGCCCATTGCCCAATGCCCAATGCCCCATGCCCCAATCTTCATTAAACTTTTACTTGCTCTAGTTTAGCAATTACGCTCTCCATCTCTTGAGCGATTTTCGCTAGCTTTTCTGGGGAGTTGGTTTCCAGATAAACGCGCATCAAGGGTTCTGTACCGGAAGGACGCAGCAGCAC
>JBPCQW010000114.1:0-4934 GCA_050997715.1 Hassallia sp. | reverse complement strand
GCGATCGCCTTCTCACACTCCATCACCGAAGCGCGTTGTCGCATCGCTTCCACCAAAGCTTGATAACTAGACCAATTTTCTTGTAGTAAATTTTTAGCTTGCAGCAAGCAAAAGCGCTGTTTTTGGTCATAAGCTGACGCAGAAAAGCCCAAACTTTTCAAGACACCTGCCAGCTTGCTTTTATCATCAGATCCACCCTCAGCATTATCAAACACTAAAGCTTCAGCAGCAATACCCGCCATCCAAACAGTACAATAGCGATCCAACATTTGCGCGGTGATTTTACCTTGTTCGAGTTGCAAAGCTAATTCAGCATCATCAAAAGTAACCCCACCTTGTCCAGCTTGTCCCAACTTCAAAGCCTCCCAAGCTGTCAGAGTATAGCCGCTGACGGGGATACCCAGCAAGTGAGCAGTCAAAAAGTGTCCAGCTTCGTGGTGGACAATGCGATCGCGATGTTCTGCTGAAAAACCTGCAATCCAATCTAAAAGCAGAGAACTTCCCTTACCTTGCAAACTAAAAGAATCCAAAGTAGCGATTCCCAAAATTGTAAAAGTAGCGATCGCAGGTACAGCTGGTGATAAATTCACCAAAGGTCCCAGCAGCACCGATAAAGTCATCAAAAAGATGGATATTGCAACTAAATTTAAAGAAGTTTGGCTCATTGTCCTTCTATTTATGAGTAAGCGCGTAATCTTTCTTAATTATGATGCGATCGTTAAACTTTGACTAAAGCAGTTGACAAAATCAACAACCTTCAAGTAATATTCTCTATATAATGGAAAATCGTGTGCCCATATATATTCATATCTAGAAACCACGCCTTTCGTAGAGACGTTCCGTACAGACGTTCCGGCGGAACGTCTCTACCTAACCCCTAAATTCCTTGTTTAGTTGCCTAGATATCTCTTAATATCTCTTTTTAATTCGATAATATTGGGGCTTACTTTGGACAAGATGTGTTCTCCAGCTTGTTATGCAAATCTGCCAAAATCCCAATTGTTCAAATCCCTTCAATCCTGATGGCAATAGATATTGCATAAGTTGCGGACAAAGCAACTTTGACAAACTTCTCAGAAACCGCTACCGTGTATTGAGACTATTAGGAGAAGGTGGATTTAGTCGAACTTACGAAGCCGCAGACGCAGACAGATTAAATGCACCTTGCGTCATCAAACAATTTGTCCCACAAGTTCAGGGAACAGGACAACGTATCAAAGCCGCACAGTTCTTCCAAGAAGAAGCATTTCGGTTGTATGAACTCGGAGAAAATCACATCCAAATTCCCAGATTACTTGCATACTTTCAACAAGGTATCAGCTTGTATCTGGTGCAAGAATTTATTAGTGGGAAAACACTTTTAAAAGAAGTTCAGCAACAACCCTTTAACGAAGAACATATTCGCCAACTTTTACTTGATTTATTACCAGTTTTGGAATTTGTTCACTCACGTAACGTCATTCATCGTGACATCAAACCAGAAAACATTATCCGTCGCGAAAGTGATGGAAGGCTTGTATTAATTGACTTTGGTGGTGCGAAACAAGTAACACAAACCAGTTTAGTTAGACAAGCTACAGTAATTTATACAATTGGTTATGCACCGAACGAGCAAATGGCTGGATTTGCTTGTCACGCAAGCGATTTATACTCATTAGGCGTCACTTGCGTGCGACTTTTAACTCAATCTTTACCGCTTATAGACGATTATGGACAGATTCAAGATAATCTTTATGATGCCATGAATGGGCAGTGGATGTGGCGAGAGCGATTACAAGAAAAAGGCATCTTTATCAGCGAAGAATTTGGGCAAATTCTGGATAAATTGCTGAAACACTTAGCGAGTGAAAGATATCAATCAGCAGCAGAAGTTATTAAAGATTTGAAGTCACCCCAAATCAACTTGATAGAAAATACTGCACCAACAATATTAGCTAGTTCTCAACCGACATCACCACCACAAACGCAAATAATCTCATCATTGCCCACCTTATCAGAATTTAAATTTGAAATCGTCACAGTAGATAAAAAAGGTAAAGAAATTAGCCGCAACCATCAAAGTGCAAACTACTTGATAGAAGACTTTGGTAAAGTCATCAAATTAGAAATGGTATCAATTCCCGGTGGAACTTTTTTGATGGGTTCCCCAGAATTTGAAGGAGATGCAGACGAACATCCCCGACATCAAGTCACCGTCGCACCTTTTTTTATGGGAAAATATCCCGTAACTCAAGCACAATGGAGAGCAGTAGCAGCATTACCCAAAGTCAAACAATCCTTAAATCCCCATCCATCCAAATTTAAAGGTATAAATAGACCAGTTGAAAATGTATCTTGGCACGAAGTAGTAGAATTTTGTTTTCGGCTCTCAGAACAAACCGGACGCAACTATCGTTTACCCAGCGAAGCCGAATGGGAATATGCTTGTAGGGCAGGAACCACTACACCCTACCACTTTGGCAGAACTGTCACCCCTGAATTAGCAAACTGCGGTGGTAGCGATTCCTACGCTTTGGATGCAAAAGGGAAATTCCGCAAAGAAACTACTGATGTAGGCAGCTTTCAGCTTGCCAACGCCTTTGGATTGTACGACATGCACGGCTTAGTTTGGGAATGGTGTGCCGACCCCTGGCACAAAAATTATGAAGTAGCACCCACAGATGGCACCGTTTGGGAACTTGGCGGAGATGAACATCGTCGGGTATTACGCGGTGGTTCTTGGAGCTTTAGTCCAGAACTTTGCCGCAGCGCTAGTCGCAGCTGGAATGAAGCAGTTGGGGGACTGAGAATATGTGGCTTTCGGATTGTGTTTTCTTAGTGCTGTCAATTTGGTTTGGGAAAGATATTGACTACGACTCAAAAATAGGTTATTATAATCTTGATAAGGAAGAACTATCATAAAATAAATACTGAAAAACCGCCTATCACATAGTAGGCGGTTTTGTTGTGTAAAATCATGCCCGACAAATCACATATATATGTAAAGACGTTCCAGTGGAACGTCTCTACGACACCTGATGAAGGGAAATTTCATGAAGCAGTTATTCAGGTTTTTCAAACCAAGCAAAAACCAACCATTGCTGAATCTGGTTATTATTGGGTTACTTTCGGTTTTGTTTTTAGCAAATTTACTATTTAAAATATTTAGTTTTGTATTTCCTTCCTTCAACGCGATCGCTGTAGCTTTATTCTTGTTAATTCCGTTTTTACTTATAATTAATGGGTTTTTATTTCGCAGATGGTGGCTAAAACTGATAAATTTTTGGATATTTTTATTACCAAGTTTGCTTTCTATCTGGATTTTCAACAACGCTACTATAATCTTTTTGTTAATTGGTATTTATCAGCCAGAGCAAGAAATTAAATTAAATTCTTATAATATTGTCGTTTATAAAAGTCCTATATGGTTAGATACAGATGCACAGCGGGGATTTGTATTGAAACAAGAAAAGATTATCTTTCCGGGAATTAAGTTAGCGAAGCCAATTTATGAAAATAAAAATTATTACTTAGATAAAATAGAAAATTATCAATTAATCGGTCGAGATAAAGTAGTTTTAAATTTGGTTTATTATGATGTGGGTAAAAAAAGAAAGCGTAAGGAAACGAAAGAATTTCAAGTCAAAGATTTTCTCTATTTTTAATTACGTAGTAAGCGCTTAAGCGCTTACTACGGTTGAAACCTAAACCAATTTCAGATCGGCGTACTCTGCCAATAAATCATCAGAGGTGAGAGTGTCGCCTTCAGCTTGCGGAGTCCAGAGAACTTCAATCGCCAGAAGTTTATCGCTGGGGATACTACCAATTTGGCGCAAAGCTTGACGCAATTCTTCAACATTATTAACTGGTGGAATTTCAAATTTACCCAGTGTCGCGGCTAAAAGGGTGACAATGATATATTCTCCAGGACCTTGGGTAATTAGGTCGGTTGGGTTGTCAACATCAGCACCAGGTAAAGCATTTTTGGGAGTGGCTTCTTTTAGCTGGTTGTTAACGTTAGAAAGAGTTTCTTCGCTAAATTTGCTGCGTTCTGCTAGTGCCAAACGGTTAAACTGAGCTTCCGCTGAATTTAAACGCGCTTGCTGTGTATCACCACCTGCATATACCCAATATTCTGGATGGCGTAGCAAAGCGAGGCTGGCTTCTTGCAAAATTTCCGCTCTACCCTCTGGGGAGTTGGTGTCAGCAGTTTCGGCAATTCGGTTAAGTTCGGGTTGCAAGTCACGAGCTTGTGCCAACATAGCTACTTGTAGACGAGTGACGGAAACATTAGAGTTGCTGCTGTAATCTGTATCCTCTGTGGTTTCACCACCGGTAGCGCGACGGAAAGCTTGTAACATGAAGTTGCCGATCGCCAAGAAAATTAAGATGGTAAACAAACCACCAAATCCTCCCCCAATACCAAAGAAGGGAATCAAGAAAGGAAACCCAAATCCTCCACCACCAGGATAATATCCTCTACTGTAACCACCGCCGTATCCCCCACCGTATCCACCGCTAGGAGGCGAATAGGTGCGGCTAGAAGGTGCTCTGAAGGAACCACCGCCAATTCTACCACCACTGCCTCTGGCTAATGCTTGATCTGCGTGACCGAGTGCCAAAGTAAACACTAGGCTGAGGACAAACAAAGTTTTTAATAGCGGTTTGATGGCTTGTTTTAGTTGTTTACGCATAACACAGTCACTTGAAAAACGTTATTACTTATGATTTCTCCTAGTACTGGTAGGAGTCTGCGTATAGATGACAGTCCTAAGAGAAGCGAGCTTTCGTATTTGATTAGTACTAGCTCTGTGTAAGATTCATCTATCGCTACATCTTTAATTTACCGCGTCTTATTCTCGGCGTGCCGCGATCGCAGGGGGGATTTCTGGAGTAGATAACCGTACAGTAATCAAATTTTCTATCCCAGCAACCAATTATCCCCCCCCCAGAAG
>JBPCQW010000264.1:0-5640 GCA_050997715.1 Hassallia sp. | reverse complement strand
CAGTTGATATGATATTTGTGGCGGAAGAAACAGGTTGGGGTGTAGTGCCGGCTTATCCGATTGGGAGAAATTTTCGCGATCGCCTCGGTTCTTTAATCCGCCAGTTAGGTACGGTTTGCGAAGCTGTTTATTTAGTCACAGGTGGTCATGTTCTTAATCTCAGTGTTCTTGGTTCCCCATTACCACCAAAGTCTTAATTGAAAATTAAGTATTCAAAATTAGAAATTTTACGTCGCAAGCTTAATATTGCAGTATGGCAACCAAACAAGAAGTAAAACAATACTTTGCTTACTGGTTTCAGTTAGGCAAAAAGGTGATGACAAACAATGGTTCGGCAAGTCTGTTGCCGCAACCAGTAATTGAAGGCGATCGCTACAGTGACGAATTTGAAACGACATGGCAGCAAATTATCTCACCTGAAGCCGGTGACTGTTACTTAGAGGGTACGCAAGAAACGATCGCCGAACTGCTGACACCAACTTGGGAAATGAGTAATTGCGGTCGTTGTACAATGCCAGTACCCGTGCGAAGCTTGGGAATGCCACCAGAATTATGTCCGTGTAATGATTTACCCAATTGGCCCAATACAGAATTGCCAGCACCGCGATCGCCTGTGAATAATCAAGAACAATTAACGGCAATTCGCGATCGCTTGAATAATGTTTCCTCTACAAGCAAATAACTAGTTCTGCCCAGAAGGGTAAAAAACTGTAACCAAATTGCTCATCACCTCTACTCATTATTCATCATGCATTGGGCGGTAGAACCGGATAACAATGTTACAAACACCAAATAAAATATTGACCCTAGAAGAATTTCTCGCACTATCAGAAACTAAGCCAAGCTTAGAGTACATCGACGGTCAAATCATTCAAAAACCCATGCCTCAAGGAAAACATAGCACTATTCAAGGAGAACTCTGTCCCACAATCAATTCTGTTGTAAAAGTACAAAAAATGGGTTGGGCTTTTCCAGAATTACGTTGCACTTTTGGAGGACGTTCTATAGTTCCCGATGTCGCTGTATTCTCTTGGGCAAGGCTTCCCATAGACGAAAATGGTAATATTGCCAATACATTTGCCGCAGCACCTGACTGGATAATCGAAATTCTTTCCCCAGAGCAAAGCCATACAAACAGGGTTATTGCTACCATTGCAGAGTGCTGATATAGTATCTCAGTTAACCAATAGGGCAGATCTCGCTTATATACCTACACTGATCGCCCTAGTGATTTTATTTATCTTTGCCGCCCTCCGTTCAGGATTGTTAGCAGCTTTCGTAGCCGTGGCTCTTGCGGCGGCTTTTAGCGGGATGAAGGCTGTGGCAACGGGCATGGCAATAGTTGTTATTATCAGCATCGCAGTGGCATTGGTTGCGCTTATAAGTAGAGTGGCTGTGACTGTTACTGTAGCAGCGTCTGTGGTGGCGGCTAGTTTTGTAACTTTCGTTATGGTTAGGTCTGGAACGGGAGTGGCGGCTGTCTTATGCTCTACGAGCATGACTGTGGCAAATGCCATCTTAGCACTATACTTCAGTCGGCAAGCTTTAGCTTTTGATCCAAAATATGGCTTTATTCGAGCGATCGCTATTGCCTTTGGTGCTGATGGTGGCACTAGCTTTTGTAATGCTAATTTAACTGATACCAATTTCACTGCTGCAATACTGAAAAACACAAATTTTACAGGGGCTATTCTGACTCGTACCTGCTTTTTGCAAGCAGCATTCCTTCGCTTTTCTCGTTTTGATATGACGTATCTTGAAAGACCACAAGTGCAGCAGCTGTTAACAACCAAAATTGGAATTGGCAAAAACTTTGATGGTTTGAATCTGTGGGGTGTTAATTTGCGTGGAGCTTCCTTAGTTGATGCTAGCTTTGTCGCTACCAACCTTAGTGAAGCCAACTTACAAGATGCTGATTTATCAAGAGCAAATCTGAAGCAGACACAACTCGATGGAACTGACTTTACAGGTGCAACCCTCACTGGAGCCTTCATTGAAGATTGGAATATTACCAGTGACACTAAGTTTAACGGGGTACGGTGCGAGTATGTTTATATGCGACTCCCCACTAAAGAGAACCCTGACCCCTGTCGCAAGCCTGACAACAACAAAGAGGTATTTGCGGATGGCGACTTTGGAGACTTCATCCAACCTATTTTTGACACCCTTGACCTTTACCATGCTCAAGGTGTTGACCCAAGAGCGATCGCCATCTCGTTTAGGCAATTAACTGAAAACAATCCTCATGCGGAACTACGGATTGTGGGAATGGAAGCGCGGGGCGAAGATAAGTTTCTACTTCGTGCTAAAACCGGCGCTACGGCTGATAAATCTGAATTAAGCGCAGAATATTTTGATACTTATAACCAGTTAAAAGCTTTACCGGAACGAGAAATAAAATTACTGTTAGCGGAGAAAGATAGCAGAATTCGTAGTTTAGAAACAATGGTAGTTACGGCGTTAGAGCGCCCTGGCTTTTATGCAGAAACTTATAATAATCAAGGTGATACCATGCCACAAAGTCCTAAGAAACAATCTACTTTCAACTTGCAAAATGCTCAATTTGGTGGTGGACTAGTTGATGGTGAAACAGTTAACGCTCATCAAATAGGCGGTAATATTACTAATAATGCTCAAGAACAACCAACTGAAACTAAAAACATTGATGCCAAAACAATTTTAATTCTGGCAGCCAATCCAAAAACCACCTCACGTTTACGACTAGATGAAGAAGTCCGAGAAATTGATGCTGGATTACAACGAGCCAAAAAACGAGAACTATTTGATTTACAACAGCGCTGGGCTGTGCGTGTTCAAGATGTTTACCAATCGTTATTAGACTTTAAACCACAAATCGTCCATTTTAGCGGTCATGGTGCAGGGGACGATGGTTTGGAACTGGAAGATGAAACCGGAAAGATGAAGTTAGTAAGTACAGAAGCTCTAACTAAACTGTTCGAGTTATTTGCTTCTAACGTTGAGTGTGTTGTCCTCAATGCTTGTTACTCAGAAATTCAAGCAAGTGCGATCGCTCAACATATTCCCTACGTCATTGGCATGAATAAGGAGATAGGCGATAAAGCTGCAATTAAGTTTGCCACGGGCTTTTACAGTGCGCTGGGTGCTGGAGAATCTGTTGAGTTTGCTTATAAGCTTGGGTGCAATGTTATTCAGTTAGATGGAATTGCGGAACATTTAACTCCTGTACTGAAGAAGAAATAGTAATTTGGGAAAAGTAAACTAGTTCACTGTGTCTGTGTTGATAATACATTAGTTGTAAATCTGAGAGGTTAGGTTGAAATGGCAAATGAGAAACATCTTGCAATACTTAAGCAAGGGGTAGAGGTTTGGAATAAGTGGAGGAAGGATAACAAAAAAATCGTTCCTGTTCTTAGTGAGGTAAACCTTAGTAAAGAAAATTTTTGTGGAGCAGACCTTAACTGGGCAAATTTCAGAGGCACAAACTTGAGCGGAGCTAACTTGAGTGGAGCTAACTTAAGTAGGGCTAACTTAGGTGAAGCTAATTTGAGTGGAGCTAACTTGAGTGGGGCTAACTTAAGTGAAGCTAATTTCAGCGGAGCTAACTTGAGTGGGGCTAACTTATGTGCGGTGGATCTGAGTAAACAAAACCTGAGTGGAGTAAACTTGAGAGATGCCAACTTGAGAGATGTTAACTTGAGTGGAGCAAACCTCGATTATACTAACTTGAGAGGAACTCAAATTAATCAAAAAACCATTCTTGACGAGAAATGGCGCTTAATTTGGATAATTATTCATCAAGAAATAGCAACTTTAAATTTTAGAGATGATTTCAGCAGGGTTGATTTGAGTAAATCAATCCTTAGAGAAGTTAACTTCGCTAAAGTTAACCTTACTGAAGTTAATTTTTGGGAGGCTGACCTAAGTGGAGCTAACCTGAGTGTGGCTAACCTAAGTAGGGCTGACCTAAGTAGAGCTAGCCTCAATGGGGCTAACCTGAGTAGGGCTGACCTAAGTGGAGCTAACCTCAATGGGGCTAATCTAAGTGAGGCTAACCTCACTAAAGCTAACCTGAGTAAAACTAACTTATATGAAACTAATCTGAGCGAAACTAATTTATATGAAGCTGATTTCAATGAAGTAGACCTTACCAAAGCAGTTTTTAGTGGAGCTACTGCACATTATTCTCCTCCATCTGATAGCATTCCTATTACTGCTTCAGCTCCAGTTAGAGATGCAAGAGAATTCCTTGATGTATTATCTTTGTGGAAAGATAAACCTCTTATACCAGGAATTATTTTATATACAGACGAAGATACCAAATTATCAATTTATATTAAGGAAAACTTTGAATCTCTAGATAAACTAACTGGTGATTGGTGTACTATCTTCCTTCTTGAGCGCCCACCGTTAGGATGGGAAAAATCTCGTCTATATTGGAAAGAGATATTTGAGAATGAACTATACGAAAAATTGCAATTTTTGAATTTACTAAGAAATAAACCATATAAAAAATCAGAAGCATATGACATAGCAAAAAAATTAAAAATTGATGTAAATAACTTGCCCTGTCTTGTATTATTTAATCCTTATGATTTACTAAATAGAAATAGTTCATTAGACGAATATGCTTTAGTCGATAAATTAGTATTTCGCATCAAAGAAGTATCAGCAGAATATTTTCGTAACTTATTCTTTGCTCTTGAAGAAAAAGCTAATAATTCTCAATTTCCCTTTAGAGACATAAAAGTTGATTTTCCCGACATAATGAAAATTTTAGAGAAATCTTCTCAACAGGAACAGAAAGATAGCAGCAAAGTTTCCAATTACTATATTTCTGACTCCCAGTTTGCTGGTGGCATTGTGAATGCTGAAACTATCATCTCACATCAGATAGGTGGGGACATTTATAATACAGGCAGCCAAGAACACCCAGATTAAACCCATGCCAGAGTCAGAAGACCCCAAAAAAGTCTCGAATAATGACTTACGGAATGCCCAAGTTGGTGGTGGGTTTATTAATGCTGAGAACGTTAACGCCCAACGTATAGGCGGCGACATCTGGAATTTTTTCTTGGGGCAACAAGCAGCACCAGTGGGCAACCCCGCTCGTCCAGAAAACCAGCGCATACTACTGGCTGAAGTAAAAAATGAAGTTACGGCACGGTTAAAGCAATCTCTACACAATGCCGTGTTGATTAATTTGGGTAAGGAGTTGCAACCCCAACAAGTAAAGCGTCCTTGGGATGCAGAAATAAAAATTGGGCTAAAGCCTCCTGAACCACTTCCAAAAACCACCAATATCTTGGAAGTTTTTGACGATAGTGTGATCGCAGGAAAACTACTAATCTTGGGTGAGCCTGGTTCTGGTAAAACTACTACGCAGTTAGAACTGGCACAAGCCTTAATCCATCGTACTGAACAACAGCCCAATTATCCCATACCAGTATTGTTTAACCTTTTTTCTTGGAAAGACGATAAGCAGTCGATGCGGGATTGGTTAGTGGCGGAACTCAAATCAAAATATGGGGTTCGGAAGAATATTGGTGAAGGCTGGGTAGACAACCGTCAACTGCTACCAATGTTGGATGGTGTCGATGAATTGGAAAGCGCCCGTCAGGAATTTTGCGTACAAACGATTAACCAATTGCTGCAAAGCGA
>JBPCQW010000241.1:0-3923 GCA_050997715.1 Hassallia sp. | reverse complement strand
GGTGTAGGGTTGTAGTCGGCGCTTCAGCGCTGAAGCGCTGACCCCAAAGGAGGTTTTGAGCTTCGACTTTTCCGCCTTTCCCGAAAGCGATATGACCCTCGATGTTTTTCGCTTTCTCCTTAGCGGTGGGATAGTACCAAGCAGCGTCTTTGTTGACTTGTCCATCAACTTCGATGCTGTAATAACTGGCAAGACCTTTCCAGGGGCAAGTGGTGTGAGTGTTACTTTCTTTGAAGTATTGTTGATTAATTGCGTCTTTGGGAAAGTAATGGTTGTTTTCTACAACTACGGTTTTATCGCTTTCGGCTAAAACAACGCCATTCCAAGTTGCTTTCGGCATAGTGGTTTTGTGAATAAACTTTACACTTAATATTTTGACACTTACACAGTTGCAAGGGTTGGAATTCTGAGAGATTAAAAAATACAGATATCGTTATGTCTCTGTTGTGGTATGACTTGGACGTAGGCGTAGCCCGTCGTAGACATCGCTACCTCAAGACTTTGTAAAATGATATGTGTGAAAATTGAAGTAATTTTTACATATACTAACTAACAGTGAATTTATGGTAACTGTAACACTGACGGCTGTTGCTACTGCGATCGCTACTACGCTTTGGACTAAAGCGCAGGAGAAAATCGGCGAAAATCTTGGTGATGCTACATGGACGCTAGGCGGCAAGTTAATCGGATTACTCCGCCAGAAGAAGAAAGTGCCATCTCTTACCAGTAATGAACCGCAGCGTTTAGATTATGGTCAAGCAGTGCTGGAACTGAAAGCAGCAGCAGACGCAGACCCAGAAATTGCTCAAGCTGTTGTGGAAGTGGAAGCAGCAGCAAAAGCAGAACCACAACTCACTCAAAAAATTCAAGAAATCGAAAATACTCTCAAGTCTCAACAGCCAACCATTCAAAATCTTACGCAGCTAGCAGAAAAAATTGGGGTTGTAAATCAAGGACAGATAACTAACCAAACTAATAACTTCACGATTTGACCACAGTCGTCCCAAGGGGAGGATGGGACAAAGTTAACTCCCGATCGCTGGCGTGAAGTCTGCCGTGAAATACTAGTAGAAAGGCGATCGCTGACTACAAATCCTTTGACATCAGCTGAAGGGGTCAACCTCCAAGTTAATGATGTTTACGTACCACTGGGATTAGTTGAGCGTAAAAAACCATCCAAGCGTCAGGGTGATGTTTCTCCAGAACAAGGTTCAGAACTGTACAAAGAGACAGAAATCACCAAAACATTTGAGCATGATGCTTTTCTGGAAGAAGTTCTCAAACAGCAGAACACACCTAAAAGTAAAGGTAAGCGAATAGCAATTATTGGGGAACCTGGTGCAGGAAAAACAACACTTTTACAGCAGATTGCTGATTGGGTATCTCGTGAGATTCACCAGTCAATTGTCATTTGGGTATCTTTAGCAGATTTGCGAGAGAAGGAACTAAAATCTTATCTATTCGAGACTTGGTTAACTCAGGTGGCTGAGAAAACAGGTAAAGCTGAAGTCACTAAGCAACTAAAGGATGATTTTGTTGCTCTACTTAATCAAAATAATGTCTGGCTGCTGCTAGATGGGTTAGATGAAATGTCCGCATCTTCAGGTAGTCCTCTCACAGAAATTGCACGGCAATTCCGTGAAGCCGGGTTAATTTCTCAAGCGCGAATTGTGCTGACTTGTCGGGTTAATCTGTGGGATGGCAGTATTAATGCACTTGATGATTTTGATATCTATCGCAGTTTAGATTTTTCTTATCCACAACAGGTAGAGAAATTTATTCACAAATGGTTCGCTGCTATTCCCGAAATTGGAAAGCAGTTATGCACTGCCTTGAGAGAATCAGGTAAAGAACGGATTCAGGATTTAGTGAAAAATCCTCTGCGGTTGACGCTGCTGTGCTTAAATTGGCAATCAGTAGAAGGTAAATTACCAGATACTCAAGCGGGACTTTATCAGCAATTTGTTGATGACTTCGACAACTGGAAAAAAGCCGAATTTGCTACAACATCTGACCAGCGTCAGCAACTCAATGTAAAATTGGGGGAATTAGCTAAAGCAGCAATAGACAAAGAAGCAACCCGTTTTCGCTTGCGGCAGGATTCTGTTAGTCAGTATTTGGGAGATGCTGAGGATGAAAATTCGCTGTTCAAATTGGCACTAAATCGCGGCTGGCTGAACTGTGTAGGAATAGATACAAATAGAAAACCTGTTTACGCTTTCTTTCATGCCTCATTTCAAGAGTACTTTGCTGCTAAAGCAATTGATGACTGGCATTTCTTTCTCAAGCATGTTCCTAAAAATCCCAGTAAAGGCACTTACCGCATCTTTGAACCGCAATGGAAGCAAACAATATTACTTTGGTTAGGACGAGAAGAAGAAAACCTAAAAGAGCAAAAGCAACAGTTTATCGATGCTTTAGTAAACTTTAAAGACGGATGTTCTCTAAGAATTTATGAAGATCGCGCCTATTTTTTAGCAGCCGCAGGAGTTGCAGAGTTTAGGGATTGTTTGAAAGCAGATGAAATAGTAACACAAATTGTCAAGTGGACAATTGATAGTCTGAGTTCAATCAAAGAGGAAGCTAGATCAGCATTGCAACAAACAGACCGCACAAAAGCGATCGCTGCTTTGGTGCAACTGCTGCAATCAAATAATCTGGATAACGACACCCGTAGGCTGGTAGCAGAAAGCTTAGGGAAAATTCTACAAAATAATCAGGATCGCCGTAAGGTAGTCAAAGCCTTAAGTAGTTATTGGCTATTGTATGATAACTACTACGATTTAGCCTGGGAATGCGCTCAGAATATGCCTTACTCCGATTTCTATCAAGCTTGGCATCAGCATAATGTTGCTACTCGTGCAATGCGAAGCTTAAAGAGAATCCTCTTCACAGGAATAATTTAAGTACTTTTGCAGCAGCGACGTTACCAAATGAAGTTGCCGTGGTAACAACAGCTTGCCCAATTGTGACAAACAAAGAAGCAGACGTTACAAATAAAGTTGTTGTAGTGACTACAGCTTGTGCGTTAGTTAGGAACACACAAGCGGACATTATTAATCAACTTGTTGTAGTTATTACAGCTTGTTCATTTGTGGCAAATGCTTATGTTGTCGTTATTACAGCTTAAGCAAAACTTATCAATGAACTTGTTGTAGTTATTACAGCTTGTTCATTTGTGGCAAACGCTTATGTTGTAGTTATTACAGCTTAAGGAAAATTTATCAATGTACGGCAAAATATAGCTATTCTCGTTTTGATGTCTGCTTGTACGTCAACTTCAAGAGTCACGTCTTTCCCTCCAAAAATGGATTCACAATCTGTAAGGCATTTTCGATAATCAAGCCATCTTGCATATCTTCTGAGTAAAGAATACTTGCTTGCCCTAAAACGGCACTGGCAACGATAAGGCTATCCCAAAATGATAACAAATAGCGATGGCGCAATTTTACTGCATACTGAAGCGTTTCTAGCGAGACAGGCAAGATTTCACAGCCTTCTGCAAAATCTTCAATTAAGTTTTGAATCTGCAAGTTATCAAAACGTGCTTTGCGGATTAAATTTGCACAAACCTCATTGATAACTTGCGTACTAACAAGCAGGTTTTCTTGACTTGTAACGTTTGTAGCTATTTGTTGCTTTTGTATTGCACTTAAATCGTTGGGGTTCAAGATGAAACGATAAAGCCAAATATTGGAATCAACAAAGCATCGTGTCAGATCACCAGCGTTCATTCGCTTCTTCTCTGGTGAGTGGTTTGAAACCTGCGATCTGGATAGGATTCGCGGTTAGCTGGGCAATGATACCCGTTTGCGGAAAGCGTTTCTTTTTTGGGGAGGGTTTCAAAATAACGATTTGTACCATTTCGGCGTTATGTATCTCGTCTTGGTACTCAACAGGAATTTGGATTTTGCCGTTGTTGA
>JBPCQW010000167.1:0-5136 GCA_050997715.1 Hassallia sp. | reverse complement strand
GAGACAGGTAGTAAAACTGCTGTACATCCTTGCTCGTGCAAAGCTTGCCGCACCTTGTTGATTTCTGTCGTCAATCCGGCTAAGACAATCTGATTGGGGGAATTTTGATTAGCGATCGTTACTTGGGGAAAGTGCTTTAAAACCGCTTCCACCTTACTGATATCTTCTTTAACAGCCAGCATCGCTCCCGCATCATGATCAGGGTCTTGCGGAGCCGCCATCGCCTGTCCTCTAGCTTTTACTAGATATAGGTAGTCTTCCTCACTGACAACCCCCGCAGCCCACAAAGCTGTGAGTTCTCCAAAGCTGTGTCCGGCAACGAAATCTGACTCAAACCCAGCTTCCTGCAAGATTTTATACATTCCTGCGCTCAACACCCCAATTGCAGGTTGAGCATATTCTGTGCGTTGCAATGCCGCAACTTGAGCATTTTTCTCTAATTCCTCAAATACAGGTTGAGCAAACACAATTTCTGAAAGTGGTTGCAAGTTGTCTTTGAGTAACAGACTATCCATATAGCCATAAAGACGCCGCAAGCTGGGGAAATTCATCGCCAGTTCTCGACCCATTTCTAGGTATTGCGAACCTTGTCCAGAGAATAGAGAAACAACTTTGCCCTTGAGGTTAAGACCGGAGGCGCGGTAGTATACTCCTTGGGGATGTTCCCAAGTTGGAGACGAAGCGCGATTTTTCAGACAATCGAGACTAATTTGCAGGAATTTGGCAGCTTGAGTTATGGAATCAACAACAAATCCGACTCTAGGGGCATTTAAAGGAATTTCTGTAGATTTGCACTCTTCAATTAATCCTGCATAATGCTTGTCAGCATCAGGTAAGCGCAAGTTACCTAAAATCTCTTCACACTTGCTCACCAATTGCGCGTGAGTTTCCGCAAACAGCACCACCTCACTAGGAGTATTGTGTACGCGGTAAGCACGATTGTGATCGGCTGTATGTTCTTCTAAAACAACGTGATAATTAGTCCCACCAAAGCCAAAAGAACTGACACCCGCACGTCTTGGGGGTTCACCTTCTGCCCGAATCCAAGGTCTAGTTTCGGTATTCAAATAGAACGCCGAATTTTTGATATTTAGTTTCGGGTTCGGTTCGGTAATGTTGATTGTCGGGGGCAATATCTTGTGATGTAGCGCCAAAGCCGTTTTAATTATACTTGCCGCACCCGCTGCCGCTTTGGTGTGTCCAATTTGCGACTTCACACTCCCAAGGGCGATATGCTGTTTTTTGTCTTGACTAAAAAATTCTCTCAAGGATGAGAATTCGGTGGGGTCGCCTGCCATTGTACCTGTACCGTGCGCTTCCACCAAACCGATACTTTCTGGTGCAAAGCCTGCATCATCATAAGCGCGTTCTAAGGCTTTTACCTGCCCTTCTAGACGTGGTGCATAGATGCTTTTATACCGTCCATCGCTGGATGTGCCGATACCTTTAATGACTGCATAGATTTTGTCATTGTCTCGTTCAGCATCTTCCAGCCGTTTGAGCAAAATCATCCCGATACCTTCACCTAGCATCATTCCGTCCGATTTAGCATCGAAAGGTTTGACTTTATCACCAGGAGAAACCGCCGGTGTTTTGCTAAAAGATATGTAAGCCATGACGGAGTTATCTAAGTCAACTCCACCAGTTAGCATCATGTCGCTGCGATGTTCTGTCAACTCGCTAATTGCTAGTTTTAAAGCACCGAATGAACTGGCACAAGCCGCATCAACGACGCAATTTATCCCACCAAAGTTTAAGCGGTTGGCAATTCTGCCGGCGACGACATTACCTAACATACCGGGGAAGGCGTTTTCGTTCCAATTTACATAAGCGCTTTTGATTTTATCGACGATTTTTTGAGTATCTTCATCAGATAAACCGCTGCTTTTTAATACTTTTTCCCAAACCGGATATTGTAACCGCGCAGCTAGTGGCATTGCTAATTGTCCGCCTTGTGCGACACCTAAAACTACACCAACGTTCTCGCGATTAAACTCGCGAAGTTCGTTGTAATTGGCATCTTGCATTGCTTCTTTGGCAATGACTAAACTTAGCAATTGGGAAACATCTGTTACTTCTAAGATGTTAGGAGGCAATCCGAATTCCATCGGGTTAAAATCAACTTCGGGAATGAATCCGCCTCGTTTGCAGTAGGTTTTATCTTTGGTTGTTCTGGGGTCTGGGTCATAGTATTCGTCTATGTTCCAGTGTGAGGCGGGGACATCGGTAATACAGTCAATTTTGTTAACGATATTATCCCAGTATTCTTGTAAGTTTCTCGATTGCGGAAAAAGAGAAGCCATGCCAATAATGGCTATAGGATTGTTTTGAAGTTTTCTGTTAATTTTGTTGATTGACATTTGATTTTCCGACTTCATTTTTTTCTCCTCTATAACCTTAAGCACGGCTCGTTCACAATTGTTTATCTGGTCTTTCAACTGCTGAAGTGCAGTATCAATTGAATAAGCAGACATAGGAGGTAGCCTGATTCTTAGTACTGTGGAGTGTGAAGCTACAGCAATTTCTATTGCCTACCAATGCAGGAGCTATCTATTCTAAGCAGGTAGCTATCCTCAGAAGTGTTCGCTTTCTTCTAAATGCTTTTATCGATTAGCAACGCTACATAACACAACTTGATGCTTGTATGAGTAATTCCTAAACAAGCGTTGCCGCAGGCTAGCGTGTCCGACAGGACAAGGCGGCGGCTAACCCATCGCCGCAACAAAAGCTATACAGCAATACAATCAATGATATTGTGTTGTTATGTCGATTACATTGTTGAAACAAGTCTAGTTGTCTTGCAGTGCCCCTTCTGCTTGACTAATGAATGGAAAAAGTGAAAATTTAGTAGTAGCTATTAGAACATCAACGCATTTTTTCCCAGACCTGGTTTGGTTATCTAGCTCAATTGCAGCAACGTAGTTGGTGTTAATAACGACGTTCTTTATTTTGATAAATGTCATAGCCAGTTTCAACGTCCCGGATAATACATTTTATAGAACTCGCTCTGAAAAAGTTGACAATTACGTTACAAAAACATCACCTTTAATCGGAATTTATCTAAGACTCGGAAAAACAATAAAACTATCGCTTCGGTGATGACAATGAGGCTTTTTTTATAATTTCTTACTTTTTCTATTTTCAGAAAGTAACTTATGCGCCTCACCGCTTTGAAGCATTTGAATTAATACAAACACTAGCACAGCTTGGATAAACAGAATAGTTCGTTTTGAATAATTTTAGAAAATAAATAGATTTTTCCTGATGTCAATTTAGAATCAATCAAATAGAACACATAAGTATAATTTACCACTTTTATTTATAATCAGATAATTCTGCCATTTTTGGGTTATACGTCTATTTTATCTAGATAAAAAATAAATAACAACTTTTCGTAAATTAATATAAAGATTCAATAAATACACCCAAATAATGCATACGCACCAGTCGATTTTTTCAAAACAACATCATAATTAAGCCGAGGTTTATCATCAACTTTAAATAAAACTAAACTTCCAATTTTAAAAAGTTATTTATCAAACAATTATGATTTTGTTGATAGTACACAATAAACATAATATTTGTGAAGAATTGGTATATTTTTAGGACGGCTATTGGATAGTGAGAAGTTGATGAATCAATGACGAGTGGAAAAGCAAGCATATTATTTACAGTTGACAGGAATCAAAAAGAAATATTTCCTCTGATTCAATTAGGACTAGAATAAACAGAATCGGTATTTTAGAGAACATTTTATTTTTGTAGTTATAGAGAATAATTAAGTTGACAAAAATAATTGTTTTTGAGAAACTGAAAAACAAGTTTGTAATTTTACCCAAGGTTCTCGCTGGTCATTTTCTCCGCGCTTCGTTCAAATTGATATTTAGGTTTTTTGGTAACGCGATCGCGCTTTTGGGCACATTTTTTTATCCAATACAAACTTAGGATAAAGTTTAAGAGACTTTGCGATAACGATCTTCTTCATTTTGCCGCCAATATATTACTTAGTGGCAGATGCGATTTTGGCAAAAAGGTACTAAAAATGTCGCTACGTATATAACAATGCATTCAGGAGTCAGGAGTCAGGAGTTAGAAGTCAGAATTTAATGCTTGTAGCGGTCTGAAATTTCACCTAATTGAAGACTACCAAATCAAAGATTGGTTAAAGGTCTTAAACTTCTGAAATTCATCTGCGCTTTCGCACAAAATAAAATTAAACAATAAACGTATGACTCCTAGCTCCTAACTTCTGTCTTTTAACTCCTGACTCCTGACTCCTGAATTCTTTCTTGATAAGTCGATTTCAGTTAATTGATATAGCCATTTAGGCTATTCTCTGGCGTAGTAAAATTGGGATGAAAATATGTCAGTAGACAAAGAAAGCCACTTATTTAAAAAACCTCAAAGTAGGTGGCGAGTAATTTTAGCGTTTTCTTCGATAGCAGCAATAACCGGGCTAGTATTGTTCTATGGTTCTTCAAGATTTGCATCTGAATATAAAGCACAAACTCAGCCAGTAAATCCCCCAAAAACTGTCCCTGCAAGAGTGGCTATTACAGCTTTAGGACGGATAGAACCTGAAGGTGAAGTAACTTATTTGTCTGCTCCTCATTCAATTAATGGTGTGCGAGTTGAAAAACTGTTAGTGAAAGAAGGAGATCAGGTTAAGAGGGGGCAAGTATTGGCATTGCTAGAAGATTATGCTCGCAGTAAATCAGCTTTGCAACAGTCTGTAGACAAACTGCAAATTGCTCAAGCCAAACTAGGGCAAATAAGAGCAGGAGCTAAATCCGGAGATGGCGATGCTCAAAAAGCAGCGATCGCTAATTTACAGTCGCAATTAAAAGGTGAAGTTGCAACTCAACAAGCAACTATCGCTCGGATTCAAGCGCAGGTAGAAAATGCTCAGACTGAGAACAATCGATACCAGCAATTATTTAAAGATGGTGCGATCGCTGCTTCAGTATTAGATAGCAAGACTTTGCAACTAAAGACAGTACAACAGCAGCTTGAAGAAGCTCAAGCCACCCTCCACCGCACTGTCGACCCTCTCCATGACCAGCTACAAGAAGGACAAGCCAAACTCGGAAGCATTACAGAAGTGCGTCCTGTAGATGTTCAATTGGCACAAAGCGA
>JBPCQW010000132.1:0-3594 GCA_050997715.1 Hassallia sp. | reverse complement strand
CACCAAACTGTATAATCACCCCAACCGGATTTTCCGCTTCGATGATGTTGAGAACATCTTCTTTGGTTAACGGTTCAAAGTAAAGGCGATCGCTTGTATCATAATCTGTGGAAACTGTCTCCGGGTTGGAGTTAACCATAATTGTCTCATAACCTGCGCCCTTTAAAGCATAGGCAGCGTGACAACAACAATAGTCAAACTCAATTCCCTGTCCAATCCGGTTGGGACCACCACCCAAAATCATCACCTTCGGCTTGGTGGTTGGCATTATCTCGCATTCGTCTTCGTAGGTGGAATAATGGTAAGGAGTAAACGCTTCAAATTCGGCGGCGCAGGTGTCCACTGTTTTGTAAACTGGGATCACGCCTAATTGTTTGCGATATGCCCGAACTTCATCTTCGTTCTTTTTCGTGGCATAGGCAATCTGGCGATCGCTAAATCCATCTCGCTTCACTGCATACATCTGCGCTTTTGTCAACTGTTGCAATGGTGTGCGCTTGAGGAATTTCTCAGTTTCCAGCAGTTGCTGCATTTTATCTAAGAACCAAGGGTCAATCCCTGTTAATTCGTAGATTTCCTCAAGAGTTATTCCCGACAGCATTGCATGACGCACAGAGAAAATGCGTTCCGGGTTGGGAGTACGCAATTGAGCGCGTATTTGTTCGCCACTGGGTAGTTTCTCTTTAATGTCGCAACCCCAACCAGCGCGACCAGTTTCAAGCGATCGCAGCGCTTTTTGGAAGGATTCGTTAAAAGTCCGTCCAATTGCCATTGCTTCCCCTACCGATTTCATTTGGGTAGTCAGCACAGGTTCCGAACCAGGGAACTTTTCAAAGGCAAAGCGGGGTATTTTTGTTACCACATAATCGATTGTCGGTTCAAAGGAGGCAGGTGTTTTCTTGGTGATGTCATTTTTGATTTCATCCAAGGTGTACCCTACTGCAAGCTTTGCTGCCATTTTTGCGATGGGAAAGCCTGTAGCTTTAGAAGACAAAGCCGAACTGCGGGAAACACGGGGGTTCATCTCAATGACAACTACATCCCCATTTAGGGGATTGACGGCAAACTGGATATTAGAACCACCAGTTTCTACGCCAATTTCGCGGATGATTTTGATTGCCATATCCCGCAGGCGTTGATATTCTTTATCAGTCAGGGTTTGTGCGGGAGCGACGGTAATCGAGTCGCCGGTGTGGATACCCATTGGGTCGATGTTTTCAATTGAGCAGATAATCACGACGTTATCTGCCAAATCGCGCATAACTTCGAGTTCGTATTCTTTCCAACCGAGTAAGGATTGATCGATGAGAATTTGGGAAACGGGGCTAGCATCGATACCCGTTTGTGCCATTTCTTCAAATTCTTCTTGGTTATAAGCGATACCACCACCGCTGCCACCCATCGTAAAGGCTGGACGGATAATTAAAGGATAGGAGCCAATTTTCCGAGCGATCGCTTTTGATTCTTCTAAGGTTTCGGCTGTACCGCTAGGGCAAACATTCACCCCGATTTTGTCCATAGCCTCGTTAAACAGCTTTCTATCTTCGGCTTTTTCGATTGCCGGGAGTTTAGCGCCAATTAACTCAACATTATACTTTTCTAGGACACCACTTTTCGCCAAAGCTACAGCGAGGTTGAGAGCGGTTTGTCCTCCCATCGTTGGTAGTAGAGCGTCGGGACGTTCTTTAGCGATTACTTTTTCGACTAACTCTGGGGTTAGCGGTTCAATGTACGTGCGATCGGCTGTTTCCGGGTCGGTCATGATTGTCGCTGGGTTAGAATTTACCAGCACCACTTCATAGCCTTCTTCTCGCAGCGCTTTACAAGCTTGCGTACCAGAGTAGTCAAACTCACAAGCTTGTCCAATCACGATAGGACCAGAGCCTAACAGTAGAATTTTCCTGAGGTCATCACGACGGGGCATAATTGTTGCTTTGCAGTGTAAGAATAGAAATCCTGATTATTTTAAGGTTCTTTACCCCTAACTCATGTTGTTTATTATCAAGTTTTCCAGGTTTGATGACATGAGGGGGAGTGGGGGAGATGGGGGGAGGGGGAGACGAGGGGACAAGGGGACAAGGAGGACAAGGGGGACAATGCCCAATTACCCATTCTTTTGTATGCCTAAATTTATTTAATTATCATCGTCAAACTTACAAGTTTATTGCAAATATTTTTTGTTTAAAATGGTAATTTTTATCAAAACAAAGAATTTTTTTTCTAAAAGATATAATTTTCTATTTTAAAGTAATGCATCAGTTTAGATGAAAATATTTCTTAATTAAATCCAGCAAAATTTTTTTAACGTTAAATATTGTGTTTTAATGTTTACTTAAATTAAAAATGGCAGAGAGTTATATATTTACCTCTCTGCCATGTTTTATATTTTTTTAAGAAGAACTGCTGCCAACTTTTTGTTCAATCTAAGCTAGATGACTCTAGATGATGAGCCTGTTAGTTGTGAGCAGGTTGGACAAAGCCTAAAGTTAAGCTATCTTTAGCTAAGAAGTGAGCCAAATGATAAGCTCTTTCTTCAGTTTTTAAGAGAATTGTTTCGTACAAATACCGTGTAGCACGGTCGCCTAAACTCTCTGCCTGAGCGGCTTGGCGGCGAATTAAGCTAATCATAGCTTGTTCTGCGGCTAAGTTATGTTCTACCATTTGACGGCAAGAATATACGCCATCAGACTCAGGTTCAAAAGAGCATAATTCTGCTAATTTGCTGAAGGTAGCAACTGGCACACCGCCCAATCCATCTAAGCGTTCTCCGACATCATGAACGTGTCCTTGAACTTGTTCGTAGCTTTCGCTAAAAAACTCATGTAGTGAGTAGAATTCTGCACCTTCTACTACAAAATGATGTTTTTGGTACTGCAAGTACAGTGCCTGGAAACTAGCTAAGACAACGTTAAATCCTTCGCAAACTGGTGCGGTTACACTGCGATCCAGTAGTACGGGATTGTCATAAACCTGACCAAAATTTCGTAATATAGTTTGCGTTTCTGACATTGTTACCCTCGCTTTTAGGCAGTTATAGATGCAAGCTGCTTTTGTCCCTACATATTAACATCTAAAAAATAAAAGTAAACCGATTTAATATAGTTTGAAATATGCACTCTTTCCTAATTTTCAGATGGAAGCGATCGCTAATCAATGAATCTTTCTAATTAAATATAGACAAGCGCAACAACATATGGTAAAAATTCCCAGATAAGTAGAGACGTTCCATTGTCACGTCTCTAGGAGAAGTTAGGGATTTGTAACCATAATTCAGTTCAGCAACGCCAAAATTCCATAGCCTCTGTTGCTGAAACTGCTACTGTACCTACTTTCAGAAAAATATTTAATTTTTTTTAGATTTTTGATGAGAATAATTTGCACTTGGGGTATTCTTATTTAAGAGGCTTAACTTCTAAAATTTTCAATTAGAAAATAGTCCAGTTGCGTAGTTACTGCTTTTCTTGTACCACTTTGAGGGCAATGGTCTTGAAATCGTTTAGTTCAGAAGTCGAAGCACAGCACACTGTTGAGATGAATTGGGTAGATCGCTGGCAAGTCTATCAACGCTTGCAAGAGCTAGATATTCCTTGTTGG
>JBPCQW010000580.1:0-16078 GCA_050997715.1 Hassallia sp. | reverse complement strand
GATAAAATTGAGGAATGGAAAGAGCGGGGGATTACGATTTTTGCATTGCCATCTTATTCACCAGAATTAAATTTGATTGAGATTTTGTGGCGATTTATCAAATATCAATGGATTGAAATAGATGCTGATTCTAGCTGGAATAATTTTGTTGAATCTCTGGAAAACATTCTTAGAGAATTTGGAAAAAACTATGTAATTAATTTTGTCTAGCTACTTATATACTAATCTGTTTAGGAATCGTCAAAAACAAGAACCCCAGGTTCTGAAAATAGTCAATTTTCAGAAAATATGTCAGATAAACCCTTAGGTAAAGCCCGTCCATTATCGCAAGTAATTTTCTTATCTGTTATCAGCGGTATGCTATATTACGGCTGGTACAAATGGATTATTCAAGAAGAACTCCGCCATTATAACGGCTTTGGTTGGTCAGGTACGCTATCTTTAGCGCCTTTTTTATTGGGGATAGCAGTTCCCCAAGCATTGCGGATATTCGATCCAGATGTCCCCGGCTGGTTTGGTTGGTTTTCGCTCTTGGGGATTGTCTGGATTTACATAGTTCAATTTAAGTTATATCAAACCGTCAATCAACTATACAGCCAAGGGGGAATGAAGGAACCGCTTGTAGTTTGGTGGTTGTTTGTACCAGGTTTAAATTTAATTGTCGGTTTGAGACAAATTCACTTTTTGAGTCAATTTTGGGCAAAAGAACAAGGAATAATTGTCAAAGATTCTCTAGCGGAAAATATTCCTTTTTTATCAAATAATGTCTAACAAATATCTTGTGCTATGAATAAAGTTATATAAGTAGATGTACATAAATAAACGTTCCTAAATATAATGAAGGCTAAAGCCTTCATTACTCTTAGATCGCACTCGTACAAGCGAGAGGATTTTACGTTGAAGTTTGTCCACTTATTTATGTTTACATACAAGAGGCTTCTAAATAATGCAATGTGTAACTAACATGCTTCGTGCTTCTAAGCAGAGTTTCTGGCTAGTTCCAGCAGTCACTTTACTCAGTATGGGAATCACCGCAAAAGCCAACGCCCAGATTTATCCATTTAACACATTTTACAACACTGAAGTTACGCTGATACCCATTCCTTCAACAGATGTATCACAGGCGTTTGTCTCAGGGTATAATCCCAATGCTCCCTATGGTTTAACTAACTTTAAAAGCATAAATAATTATAGTCGAGTTGATCCGGCTACAGGTAATCTGGTATTTGTTCAAGATGCGACACAGTTTGGTTTACAAGGCTTTCCCATTGGTGGTGATGAGTTTTTCGGTAGCGGCAATGATAAACTATTTGGCAACAGTACCGCGATCGCTTCATTTAACATTCCAAATGGTACCTTAGACGGCACTGGTGTCGTAAATATCACAGGTGGAACGGGAAGATTTCAGGGTGCGATCGGCACATTAGACTTTAGCGAAAGCGAACCACTAAATGCAGATCCAACTGCTCCCTTAAGAGGTCAAACTTTCTTAAATGGTTCCTTCCAAGTTTCCCAAAAAATTCCCGAACCAACAACTAACATAGCGCTGTTTGGCGTAGCTGCGATCGCACTCGGTTTCTTGCGTCGTCGTCAGCAGTGGGAAAAACAGTAATTTAGACATAGAACATAAATTTAGGTTCGTAGTAAGCACTTTAGTGATTAAAATAAGCGCTTACTACAAAAATCCTCTAATTAATATTTAACCAGTAAACATCATGAATTCCCCTACCAATCTTTTCACACCCATCCAACTTGGTGACTACACCCTCCCCAACCGGATGATAATGGCACCAATGACACGTTTACGGGCAATTGAAAGCATCCCCAATTCCTTAATGGCAACTTACTACGCACAACGGGTAAGTGCGGGGCTAATTGTCACCGAATGCACAATGGTTTCACCCCTTAGCCTGGGATACATGAATTGTCCGGGTATTTACACAGATAAACAAGTAGCCGGATGGCGGTTGGTAACAGATGCAGTGCATGAAAAAGGGGGACGAATTTTCCTGCAACTTTGGCATTGTGGGCGAATTTCGCACCCCAATTTGCTTGATGGACAATTGCCAGTTGCACCGAGTGCGATCGCAGGTTTTGGCGAACTCCACACCCCGGCAGGTAAAGTATCTTTAGAAACACCCCGCGCTTTAGAAACTCACGAAATACCCGAAATAGTCGCACAATTTCACCTCGGTGCAGAAAATGCGAAAGCTGCTGGTTTTGATGGTGTCGAACTTCACGGTGCATTTGGCTATTTGATAGACCAATTTTTGCAAGATGGTTCCAACCAACGCACAGATGAATATGGTGGGTCAATTGAAAAGCGATGCCGATTTATGTTAGAAGTAGTTGAAGCCGTCGTTAGCGTCTGGGGTGCAAACCGTGTCGGCATCAAGCTTTCACCGAGTAACACCTTCTACGGAATGCATGATTCCAACTCGAAAGAGACATTTACTTATGCCATAAATGCGCTCAACTCCTTGGGACTTGCTTACCTTCACCTCATGGAACCGAATGAAGTCGATTTGAAAACCCGCGACGTCATGAACCCCCTCACACCTTACTTCCGGCAAATATATCAAGGTACTTTAATCACCAACGGCGGCTACGATAACTTAAAAGGCGATCACATTTTAGCTAGTGGCGATGCAGATTTAGTATCTTTTGGCAAATTATTTCTCGCCAATCCTGACTTACCAAAACGCTTTCAACTAAACGCCCAATTAAACACACCAGATCCAAAGACATTTTACGCTCCAGATGCCAAAGGATATACTGATTACCCATTTTTAGAACTTCAGAACATTTAAATATTTCACAAGTTATCCAATTAGTCAAGCATCATAACTAACAAACCGCAAAATGTTTTCCGTCTTATAATTATCGACAGAACAGCTAACAAAACGGATGACTGAAATATATTTCGTAGTAGGCACGAAGAGTGCCTTTTTGAGCGCTGTTAGCGTCTCGTTCGCGCAGCGTCTCCGACAGGAGAAGCGAAGCTTTCCCGTAAGGTAGCGCTCACTACTGCGTAAGTTTTCTCAATTAATAAATATTTCTTAATTATCCGATTTTCAAGGCTGTTCTCATCAACTATAGCGGCTCTATGTTTGAATAAACTACATCGATTCTTCAGTTTATACTTACTGGCAATCTGTAATTCATTCAACAGCGACTCGCTATAAATATCACTTCGGAAGGTTGCCAAAATTATGGATCTGTCAAACTTTAGCACTCACCAAAACTTAGAAGCTGCCTTTGGTGGTGAATCAATGGCGAATCGCAAATATTTATTTTTTGCTGACGTGGCGCGTAAACTGGGGTTTGCAGACTTAGCGAAACTTTTTAGAGAAACAGCAGAACAAGAAACTCAACATGCTTTCTCACATTTTGTTTTGCTACATCCAGAACTTGTTGTAGAAGATCCAACAGCTTTAACTGAAGAACAAAAGCGAGAAATTATGTCTCGTTGTTTATCTTTGGCAATTGAAGGTGAAACCTATGAATACACTACAATGTATCCCGAATTTGCCGCCGCTGCCCAGAAAGATAGAGACAATCCGGCTACAGAAGAATTTCTCAAACAAGCTAAAGAATCTGCCGATCATGCTAATATATTTCGCGAAGCCGCGCATCGTTTTGGCTTGCTGAAATTCGTAGAAAATTACCACGCCGATCGCTACGCAGAAGCTTTAGAAGTATTAAATGGAGGAAACGCAGCAGCCAAAGCAGCAGGTGATGATGCAAAAACTCGCAAATGGATTTGCAAAGTATGCAGCATGATTTACGATCCGATTGCTGGCGATCCTGATTCAGGAATTGCACCGGGTACACCTTTTGAACAAATTCCCGATGATTGGCATTGTCCCATCTGCGATGCTAGCAAAAAAAGTTTTACACCGCTTGAGGAGAAAATTGCTGCTTAAAACAGCAAGAAATTAGGCGTTTTAGCTTTATGGGCGATCGCACTCCAAAGCGATCGCTTTTCTTCACCCACAAAAAATATCATGAATTCCGAAGAAGAAAATCAGCAATTTGAACGCCAAAAACCACTTTATAAAGACGCAAATTTTCAGATAATTTGTGCAGTTTCTCTAATGGCAGTTCTCGGAGTAGCCAGCGTAGGTCCAGCTTTTCCCTATTTAGCTGAAGCCTTGAAAGTTAATCCGAAAAATAATGGTTTATTGATTACAGTATTCACCCTTCCGGCTGTAGTTTTAGGTCCTGTTATTGGTGTCCTCGCCGATAGATTAGGCAGAAAGAAAATTATCGTTCCGTCACTGTTCTTATTTGGAATCGCTGGAACAGCCTGCGCTTTTGCCCGTGACTTTAACCTTTTGTTATTTTTGCGTTTCTTGCAGGGAATTGGTGCTGCTTCTTTGCCTTCTCTCAGCGTCACCTTACTTGGCGATTTATATGCAGCAGACGAACGCACTACTGCAATGGGTTACACCGCAAGTGTCAGCAGTATCGGCACGGCCAGTTATCCCGCAATTGGCGGGGCACTGGCAACGCTTGGCTGGTTTTATCCATTTATGCTGCCCATAGTAGCGATTCCTATCAGCTTGTTGGTGTTATTGAAATTAAAAAATCCGGAACCGAAAGGAAACCGAAACCTGAAAGAGTATTTGAGAAATGCTGGCAAAGTTCTGAAAAATCGCCAACTTTTTGGACTTTTCATTGCCAGTGCCGCTAACTTCTTTCTCCTCTACGGAGCTTATGTAATTTATCTACCACAATTAATTAAAAATACATTCAAACAACCGCCTTGGACAATTGGATTGATACTCTCAAGTGTTTCTGTGGCGCTTGCTATCACAGCTTTACAGTTAGGAAAAATATCCAGAAAATATTCCGCAACAACTTTAATTAGAGCGTCTTTTGTTTTGTATGCGTTAGCTCTATTCATTGTTCCCTTCCTACACAATATCTGGTTATTATTAATCCCAACCACAATTTCTGGCGTTGGTTTGGGTATTGGTTTGCCCAGTACCCAAACACTTTTAGCAGAGTTAGCACCAAGAGAATATCTCGCGACAATTCTATCGGTGAATGGTACATTTTTCGGTATAGGGCAAACCTTCGGACCCCTTTTTATGGGAATAGTCTTTGGTATTGGCGGAATTAATAGCGTGTTTTTTACAGGTGTAGGTTTTGCAATTCTTACCCTGATTGTCTTTAGATATTGCACTTGTTTGTAATCTGCAACCCTCTAGTTTATACCGTAAGCCAGATGTGTAATATCAACTTTACGTAAATACTGTTTTTATCTGTTTTGCGTAATAGCGTATAGGGACTAGGGAATAAAAATAATTCCAAATCCTAGACTACACTGACAGTAAAAAGTCAACATAAGTTAACATCAATTAATAAATTTGATTAGCGATGAAAGTAGGATCTGCATACACAAGACTCTTAGTCTCTGACTTGAAAACTTCTTTTGATTTCTACAAAGATGTTATGGGATTTGAAGTAAAAATCGAAAATCTAGAAGATGGATATGCTGAGTTTAAAGTCCAAGACATGAAACTGAGTTTATTTCGGCGACAAGAAATGGCACAGATGATTGCTAATACTGCCAAGCCACCCCATGCCGAATGTCAAGATAATGTAGCCTTAATTTTTACAGTGCATGATGTAGAAGAAGAGTATGAAAAATTAATTCATCAAGGTGTTAAGTTTACCACCGCTCCAATGAGCAATCCCTACTACGGAATTAAAACAGCTTATCTAAGAGATCCGGACGGAACTTTAATAGGACTATTTGAATTGTTAGTTTAATTGTTAATTGTTAGTTGTTGATTGTTAGTTGTTAGTTGATTGTTAGTTGTTAGTTGTTGTTGGTTGTTAGTTGTTAGTTGATGATTAACGGTCAACAGTTATAAACTATCCACTATCCACCATCAACTAACCACCATCAACTATCCACCATCAACTATCCACCATCAACTATCAACTATCCACTATCCACCAACCACTAACCACTATCAACTATCCACTATCCCCATTGAGACGCTATGGCTAAACCTGTGATTCTGACGGTTGATGACGATCCAGAAGTTTTGCAAGCTGTGGCACGGGATTTGCGTCAGGAATATGGCGATCGCTACCGCATCTTACGTGCCGAATCAGGTGCTGGTGCCTTAGAAGCATTGGAACAACTAAAACTCCGCAACCAGCCAGTGGCGTTATTCCTCGCCGATCAGCGGATGCCGCACATGTCTGGTGTCGAGTTTTTAGAACAAGCGCTGTCCATGTTCCCAGACGCAAAACGCGCACTACTTACTGCTTATGCAGACACCGATGCCGCTATTCGTGCCATCAACACTACGAAAATCGATTACTACTTAATGAAGCCGTGGGACCCCCCACAAGAACGCTTGTATCCTGTACTGAAGGATTTGCTTGATGACTGGGAAGCCGGATTCCACCCACCATTTCAAGGCATTCGCGTCATCGGCAACCGCTGGTCGCCCCATTCCCATCAAGCCAAAGACTTTCTCGCCCGAAATCAAATCCCCTATCAGTGGATGGACATCGAATTATCACCAGAAGCACAGCAGTTAGTTGAATACGCAGATTGTGATAAATTACACCTACCCCTTGTCCTCTTCGACGACGGTTCCAGCTTGATGCAGCCAAGCAACGCGCAAATTGCCGAGAAAATAGGCTTGAAAACCCAAGCAGAAAAACCCTTTTATGACCTAATTATCATTGGTGGCGGTCCCGGTGGTTTAGCGGCTGCCGTGTATGGTGCATCCGAAGGACTACGCACCGTCATGATTGAACGCGAGGCTCCAGGCGGACAAGCCGGCACCAGTTCCCGAATTGAAAATTACCTCGGCTTCCCCGTGGGTTTGAGTGGCGGGGATTTAGCGCGGCGTGCCGTGACTCAAGCAAGACGCTTCGGGGTGGAGATTCTCACCCCACAAGAAGTTACGGGAATTCGCGTAGAAGATACGTATCGTTTTGTGCAGTTGGCAGACGGTAGCGAAATCAGTTGCCACGCCCTCATTTTGGCGCTGGGTGTGGCTTGGCGGCGGCTAAACGTCCCCGGACTCGAAAAACTAACTGGGGCAGGCGTGTACTACGGTGCAGCCCAAACAGAAGCGATGAGTTGCCAAGGGGAAGAAGTGTACATCATTGGTGGCGCCAACTCTGCCGGACAAGCGGCGATGTACTTTTCTAAATACGCCAAGCATGTAACGATGTTGGTACGTGGGGACTCGTTGACCAAGAGCATGTCTCAATACCTGATTGACCAAATCGCCGAAACACCGAACATCACAGTACAGGTGCATTCTAGTGTAATTGAGGCAAAAGGTGAGACTTCTTTAGAAGCGCTGACAATTGTGAATGCGCTGACTGGGGAAACACAAACTGTGCCAGCGACATCACTATTTATCTTTATTGGCGCACAACCGCGCACCGAATGGTTAGATGGTGTGGTGGAAAAAGGCGATCGCGGCTTTATTTTAACAGGTCCCGATTTACAACTTAATGGACGCCGCCCCAAAGGATGGACACTCGAACGCGATCCTTACTTATTAGAAACCAACATCCCCGGTGTTTTTGCAGTCGGTGATGTGCGTCAAGGTTCAATCAAGCGAGTTGCTTCCAGCGTCGGTGAAGGGTCAATTTGTGTTCAATTTGTACATCAATATCTTAGCAACGTAGTGTGATGAAAACCTTTCTTCCCCCTTCCCTACAAGGCAAGGGGGTAGGGGGTTAAGTAACAATCAATTTTTGATGTCACAATGAAATAAAAATAGAGAGAAAAAAGCCATGCAAGAAATTACTCTCGCCGAAGCATCTCAACATTTGCCCGAATTAATTGAAGCCGCAATTAATGGTGAAGAAATCGTGATTACAAAAGACGAGCAGCCAGTTGTGAAACTAACTCCTATATCGCCAGTGAAACGTCGCCCCCTATTTGGAAGCGCTAAAGACTTGATTACGATATCTGATGACTTTGATGAGCCTTTAGAAGACTTTAAGGATTGAGATTACTGCTAGATACTCATACATTCATTTGGTTTGTCATTGACTCAGCGTTATGGTTTCTGCATGAAACAATTAAATTTTCACATCACTAAAAATAGAGAGGTAAAGTCCATGCAACAAATAACTCTCGCCGAAGCATCTCAACATTTGTCCGAATTAATTGAAGCCGCAATTAATGGTGAAGAAATCATCATTGTCAAAGATGACCAGCCTATTGCCAAACTCGTGCCTTTTAAGCATGGTCGCCGTGCTGGGAGTGCTAAAGGCTTGATAATAATATCAGATGATTTTGACGAGCCTTTAGAAGACTTTAAGGATTATATGTAATGAGATTACTGCTAGATACTCACACCTTTATTTGGTTTTTTAAGGGCAATACCCAACTTAGTAATCAAATACGGGTGTTAATTGAGGATGAAAATAACGAAAAGCTAATTAGTACAGCCAGCATATGGGAAATGGCGATTAAACAAAGCATCGGTAAGCTGAGTTTTCATCTGCCATTTGAGAACTTCGTAACACAACAACTTAGTCTTAGTGATTTCAATTTGCTAGAAATTAAAATAGACTATCTTATTGTAGTTGCAAAGCTACCTCTTCATCATCGCGATCCATTTGACCGACTTTTAATTGCACAAGCAATGGTTGAGCAAATACCGATTTTAAGTGCTGATTCGGCTTTTGATGCTTATCCGATTCAGCGGTTATGGTAAGTAGGAAAAAATCATAAGTTTTGCGCGATCGCCTGACACAGTTTATCAATTAATTTTGAGAGTATAAAGTTGCCATGCTGCACGATCCTAACCTAAATACACTATTTCCAAAGTTACCCGATGAAGCATTACAGGAGATGCAGCAATTTGCCAAAGAAATCCAACTTAATAAAGGCGATATCCTGTTTAATGAAGGCGAATCAAACTATAAATTTCATGTTGTTTTAGAAGGGGAAATTGAGATTACCAAACACGTTGGTGATGAGACAAGACTGTTAGCTGTACATCGACGGGGTGAATTTATGGGTGAATTGTCGATGTTGACTGGTTCCGCATCAATTGCTAATGCTAAAGCGTTATCATCCAGTCGCATCCTACAAGTTGATATTGATACTTTTAGACATATGATGGCAGAATGTTCGCCTTTAGCTGATGTCATTCTAACCGCAATGGCGGGGCGAACCAAAGATGTAGAAGTACAACTGAGGCAACAAGAAAAGCTAGCAGCGTTAGGTAAAATGTCAGCGGGACTGGCACACGAATTAAATAATCCTGCCGCAGCCGGAAGACGCGCAGCAGGGCAATTGCGCGAGATTTTTCAAAACTTGCAAAATCTCGCTTTGCAGTTAAATTCACTCAACAAAGAACAACTAAATTTTATTATCAATTTTCAACTGCAAGCGACACAACACACAACCAAATTCGACACACTTACCCAAAGCGATAAAGAAGATGAAGTCACAGACTGGCTAGAAGATCGTGATGTTAGTAATGCTTGGAAATTTGCCTCTACATTAGTTTCTGCCGGCATTGATGCCCAAAAGTTAGATACTCTTGCCGACAACATACCCTTATACTGTCTTAGTAGCGTTTTGATTTGGTTAGAAGCCGCACTCGCAGCAGGTGGACTGATTAACGATATTGAACAAAGTACCAGTCGAATCTCTGAATTAGTAAAAGCAATTAAAGGCTATTCTTACATGGATCAAGCCCCATTGCAAGAGATAGATTTGCATGATGGAATTGAAAATACTTTGCTTATTCTCAATCATCGCTTGAAAAAAGGAGTTATTGTTAATCGTGAATATGATAAGACTCTGCCACGGATTTGTGCTTATGCTAGCGAACTCAATCAAGTGTGGACAAATCTAATTGACAATGCCATTGATGCGATGGATGGAAAAGGCGATTTAACGATACGCACATACAGAGAAAATAGCTGTATTGTAGTCGAAATAGGCGATACTGGCATGGGTATACCGCCAGCAATTCAAACCCGAATTTTTGAGCCATTTTTTACTACAAAAGGCGTAGGACAAGGAACAGGTTTAGGTTTAGAAATAGCCTATCGAATTATTGTGAAAAGACACAAAGGTGATATTCACTTTGAATCCAAACCAGGTAATACTCGTTTTCGAGTTAGTTTGCCTATCAAATTAGCTAGGGACTCATGTCAGAAAGAGTAATAAATGATGATTTGAATAATGTGATAATTTAAAACTTCAATTTACCTAAAATTTTCAAAAATTGTATTTAATATCTGTCCCAAATCTCAAATCAGTTTATGCTTGATATCAACACTTTACGCGAAGTACCACTTTTTACAAAGTTACCAGAACAACGATTGCAATGGCTACTTAAAGAAAGTACAGAAATATGGTTGCAACGTGGTGAAATTCATCGTCAAGAAGGAGATCCAGCAGACCATGTTTTTGTATTGTTAGAAGGTGAAATTAGAATTACACAAAAAGTTGGCAATCAAGAAGTTTTATTAGTAACATTCAAACCAAAAACCTTATTTGGTGAAATACCTGTTTTAATGGGTGAAAAAAACTTCTGGGTAACTGGACGCGCAGTAACTCGCAGCCATATTTTAGAATTGCCAAATGAGGTTTTTTGGGAAATGCTTTCTAGTTGCACTTGCGTGATGACAAATATTTTGCAAACGATGGCAACACGACTGCAAACAGTACAGTCGATATCACAACATCGAGAAAAACTAGTATCATTAGGCACTTTAGCCGCCGGATTAGCACACGAGTTGAACAATCCCGCCTCCGCCGGTCGCAGAGCCGCTGGACAATTGCGCCAAACTGTGATGGTGTTGCAACCATTGACAATTAAGTTAAATCAACAGCAGATGAACTTTGCTCAAAAAGCCTTTCTTGCTGAGTTACAAGAAGATGCAATAGAACGGGCAAAAACAACAACAAAACTCGATCCGCTCACTCAAAGCGATCGCGAAGATGAAATCACACAATGGCTAGAAGCGCACAACATCAACAATGCTTGGAAACTCGCTCCCAACTTGGTTACAGCCGGAGTTGACATCGACTGGCTTTTCAATGTTCAGCAAAAAGTAGGTGATTTGTTGCTGGGTGATGTCCTCACTTGGATAGAAGTAACTTTGCAAGAACTAGATTTGTTAGAAGAAATCGAGCATAGCACTGAGCGTATTTCTACTTTAGTACAGGCAGTCAAAGATTACTCGTACATGGATCAAGCACCCTTACAAGAAATAGATATTCATGAAGGGTTAGAAAGTACGATTACAATCTTGAGTCACAAGCTAAAACAAGGTGTAGTAGTAAAGCGTGAATATGACTGTCATACGCCACGTATTAGCGCTTATGGCAGCGAATTAAATCAAGTGTGGACTCACTTAATTGATAATGCCATTGATGCGATGAACGGGCAAGGTGAAATTCAAATTCGCACCGCTTGCGAAAACGACTTCTTACTAGTAGAAATTGCTGACAATGGTCCAGGAATTCCCCCAGAAATTCAAGCGCACATTTTCGAGCCATTTTTCACCACCAAAGGTGTAGGACAAGGAACCGGCTTAGGTTTACACACCGCTTATCGCGTCGTTGTGGGGCAACATGGAGGTGATATCCGCCTATTTTCTCAACCAGGAAAAACAAAATTTCAGATTCGTTTGCCGATGAATTTATCTTCGTAATAAGCACTGAAGTGCTTAAATATAAGCACGCTTTGTGCTTACTACTTACCTATCAGGAGAATTTCATGACTACATGCACACATCTCAATCAAATTCAAGAAGTTACAGCCACCGCTAACGGTTGTGAAGAATGTTTAAAAATGGGGGACAGATGGGTGCATTTGCGCCAATGTCTTCTTTGCGGACACATCGGTTGCTGCGACTCTTCAAAAAACAAACACGCTACCAAACACTTTAACGCCACCAATCATCCGATTGTCAAATCTTTTGAACCGGGTGAAGAATGGCGCTGGTGTTATATCGATAAAACTTTCGTGTAGAAAATAAATTCTTAGCTGCTGCGACTAAAAAACACAGCAGCTATAACAATTAAACTCAAAAGCGCCAAAGGAACCCAAAGATTAGGGATATCTGATAGACTCATAATTAAATTTTAAATTAATTAACTTAAGAGCGATAATTAGTTTTACATACAGCAGCCTGTGTAAAACATTTACACTAATTATATTTTTGAATTTTGAATTTATATGACATCAAAAGAAATAGTGATATGGCTACAAGAACGCACAGCTTTAGGAATTCTCGAAGCTGAAGTTTTAAATGCGATCGCCCAACAAATCGAAGAACAAATCATCCCACCTCAAACCAACCTCGTTGTAGAAAACACTTCCCCAGAAGCACTTTACATTCTTATCGAAGGTCAACTCGAAAGCGATAGCAGCAATCAATCCAACCCAGCGTTAGCGATTGGCTTTCTTCCCGGTGCCGTGATTCACCTGCAAGAATTGCTGTTAGACCAGCCGACGCAACGCACCATCACCACCCTTACAGAATGCCATATTTGGGTTGTGCCTGCGGTTAAATTTCGCACTTTAGTCAGTGAATACCCGGAAATTTTTCAAGCTGTTTCCCGTCAATTGGCGCAGGAATTAGCGGATTTAACATCAGCCTTTACCTACGAACAAGAACGAGCGATCGCCTTACGTCCGTATTTAGTCACCAAAGCCAAACGGGGAATTGTTGGTACAAGTCGTTATGCGGTGCGTTTGCGCGAAGAAATTCGCGCAGCTGCGAATGACCGTAAATCTGTGTTGATTTTTGGCGAACCAGGCTTAGGAAAAGACAATATAGGCGCTTTAATTCACTTTAGTTCTAAACAGCGACGCGAACCGATTATCAAAATTAACTGTGGTATCCTGCAAACCAGCGGTGCAGATTTGTTTGGGCGTGCTGGCGGCAAAGCCGGACTGCTGGAATGGTTAGGGGAAGGTACTCTCATCCTCAACAACATTCAAGAAACTCCGCCAGAGTTGCTACCACAATTAGTTAATTTAGTTAAAAATTCTACGTATAATCCTGTAAGCCGTTCCGGAGAACCACCCGCCGCACCCCGCACTTCTCGCGCCCGGATTTTGATTGTTTCCGAAAAAAATCAGCCGCAAATCGAACGCTGTATCGGTCATAACATCAAAGTGCCACCGCTACGAGTGCGGAAAACTGATATCAAGGCTCAGGTAGATTATTACATCAGTCTTTACACTCAGGCTAGGGGTACTCATAAACAAAAATTAGCACCAGAAGCATTGCGTCGTTTGCAATCTTATGATTTTCCTGGCAACTTGAAAGAATTGCAAAATTTAGTAGAAAGAGCGATCGTCCAAGCTGGGGAAGCACGGGAGTTAACAGAAGAAATTTTCTGGTCAGTGGATACGAAGAAAAAGCGATTTCGGGTGAATTTGTTGAATGTTTATCCAGATTTGCGGAAATTTCTCCGCAGTTCGTGGTGGCCCGATCGCATTAATTATGGCTTTACTGCCACAGCTTTTGCGTTGATTGTCGCAGTGTTATTTATCGGTCCGCAAACACGCGATCGCAATTTCGTTCTTAATTTATTTTGGGCTTGGTGGTGGGCTTTTTTCCTATTTCTCTTTCCCTTTCTCGGTCGCGTGTGGTGCGCTGTTTGTCCCTTCATGATTTATGGGGAAATTACGCAAAAACTCTCTTTATGGTTGTTTCCTCGACAACTCAAACGCTGGAATCGACAGCTAGCTGAAAAATGGGGTGGATGGTTTCTTTTTGGACTGTTTACCCTAATTTTTCTGTGGGAAGAACTTTGGGATTTAGAAAATACAGCTTATCTTTCTGCTTGTTTGCTGCTGTTAATTACCGCCGGCGCGATGATTTTTTCTGCCATTTTTGAACGGCGATTTTGGTGTCGATATCTTTGTCCCATCGGCGGAATGAATGGTTTATTTGCTAAACTTTCAATGACTGAACTTAGAGCGCAACAAGGCATTTGTTCCGCAACTTGCACTACTTATCAATGTTACAAAGGTGGACCCCAAAAAGGCGAGGGAATGGAAACTAATGGATGTCCTTTGTACTCGCACCCAGCACAATTAGAAGATAACAAAGACTGCGTACTGTGCATGACTTGTCTTAAAGCTTGTCCCCATCGTTCCGTTGAGTTTAATTTGCGTCCACCTGGTGTTGAATTGTGGACAACCCATGTAGCCCACACTTATGAAGTAGCACTGTTATTTTTACTATTGGGTGGAGTGTATCTGCATCGTTTACCAGAATTGCAATCTTGGTTAGGATTACATTTCGATTTAACCCAGTTTTGGCAACATTTAGGATTATCGCTACTAGCTTTAATTATCCCCGTAGCTGTTCCCTTTGCTGCATATGGTTTGATGAAGGTAATAAATTTTGGACGTAAGCCAAAAGCATTTATAGAACTTGCTTATGGCTATCTACCATTAGTGCTGGGAGGTAACTTAGCTCACTATCTGCGTTTGAGCCTAGAAGAAGGCGGACGCATTCTCCCGGTAACTTTTGCCACTTTCGGTCTAAATGGCGAACAGTTGCCTGTATTGGTCGCTCATCCAGCGGTGGTTGACTTTTTGCAAGGTGTCACTCTGATTTTTTCAGTTTTGTTAACGATAGTGTTAACGCAAAAAATTGCTCGTCAACCGATGCGTACACCGAAGGGGTTGGCGCAGCCATCGCTCTTTTGGCAACACTTAGCAGCTATTACACTAAGCGCTAGTATGTGGGCGATTATAGTGTCTAATTAGTGAAAACTTAGATCCGCGACTTCTTAAAGAAGTCGCGGATCTGGACACCGCGCAATCACATTAAAAAAAGCTGATAAAGTTGATTTTCGTTTAAAAAATAACTCATAATGTTGCAACCAAGTAGTAAATATTTAACAGAAAATCATCATCAACTGTTGCAATTTAACAGCTTGGCAGAATCCCTTCCCAGAGACTTGCTTGGTGAAGTAGACTTTTTAAGAATTATCGCCAGAGCGAAACAAAAGCAAAAAAACAAAGAAACACTCGGTCAATTTTTGACTCCGGCAAGCGTAGCAGAATTAATGGCTGGGATGTTTGAAAAGCTTAATTCTCCTCAAATATCTCTGCTTGATGCTGGAGCCGGATCTGGTTCATTACTTGCAGCCTTTGTAGCTAACCTTTGTCATCAGCAACAACACCCAACCAATTTAAATATTGTTGCGTATGAAATAGATCCATTTCTAATTAAATATTTGCGTCATACATTAAATTTATGTGCAAGCGAATGTAAAATAGCTGGTATTTCCTTTAATTATGAAATCCGTGAAAGAGACTTTATTGAGGATGCCGTCAGAATTGTTAACGACAATTCAATATTTACTCACGCTATTATCAATCCTCCGTATTTGAAAATAAAAGCTAATTCTAAGGTTCGTACATTATTACGTTCTTTAGGATTAGAAACCAGCAATCTCTATACGGGTTTTATCGCTGCTACAGCACATCTCCTCAAGTCAGGAGGGGAGCTTGTAGCCATATCGCCGCGTAGTTTCTGTAATGGATTGTATTTTAAAGACTTCCGTAAAATGTTTTTAGAGATGATGGCTTTACGCGAGATACATCTTTTTGAATCCCGACAAAAAGCATTTAGCGATGATGAAGTTTTGCAGGAAACAGTCATCATTCATGCTACAAAACAAAAAGAAAAATTTGATAATGTACTCATCATCACAAGTTCAAGTGCTGATGAAGATTTTGTTATGTCAAACTCTTTATCTTATACAGAGATAGTTCATCCTAACGACTCAGAACAATTTATTCATATTATTCCAGATAATTTTAGTCAGCAGGTCGTTCAACAAATGGCTAATTTTACCTGCACTTTGAAAGACCTCGGAGCCTCAGTTGAAACTCTGAAAAAACGATATGCTCAAGAGCGTGAATTATCGCGTATTCCTGTAATGATTGAGGGTGAAGTTAAGACTCTTTCACCTGGTGGTCAAAACGTTTTGATTGAAAAGATTATTAATGAGTTTGCACCACGTTTTACACCAGGAGGAAAACTAATTTATGTTGGTGATACAGATGAAAAATTCGCG
>JBPCQW010000562.1:0-2977 GCA_050997715.1 Hassallia sp. | reverse complement strand
GAAAAACACCAACCGCAATAGCAGGGGGAAATATTAGCAGGTTAGCAATGCGATTAAACATTTCTAACCCATATTCATCTTCCCAATAACCTATAGCAATTTTGTATTTATCATCAAAAAACATTTCAGCTTTTGATTTTAAATCTTCAAAGGAAGACCCAAAAGCTTCAAGTATATATATCTTTTGGTGCCAAAATTACCACCACAGGCTTGTCAGATTGCAATACTTCCGTTTGAGAATTTTCCCGATTAAGAATTACCCAGTTAGCAGCGATCGCTGGAGATGTCAAGAGCATCAAGCTACTTACAACCATTACCAAAAAGACTGATATCAGTCGTTTTCCGATTACAGCAATACTTTTCATGATTTTTACAGGATCAATTTGTCGTAAGTAACTTAACACGTATGAGAAAGAGACACAAGGACAGTTAAGACACTTAAGCAGAAATAAGTTTCTAGAAGGACAGATAAGACACTTAAGCAAAAATAGGTTTCGATAACAACATTTGTCTACACCAAAACCGAAGAAGCGTTTTTACTCCAAGGGCTTTGGTGCAAGGATTTAACATAAAAATCCACTATCTTGAATCATTACAATTAACTAGGTAATATCGCGATCGCCTACCTATGGGCAATGGGCAAGTGAAATTCTGAAACTTCTTTTTATTCCCCTTTCCCATGAGTCCCTTTCCCCTTTCCCCTGTCTGTGATATATGTATATAACACCGTTAACGTACCAACGAACGGGTGATTAGTTGCAGAGGTGCAGAATCAGTGGGCATTGTAGTTGAGAACGTATCCAAGCAATTTGGCAGTTTCAAGGCGGTTGATGATGTCAATCTGGAAATTAAAAGTGGCTCTCTTGTCGCTTTGCTCGGACCATCGGGTTCAGGAAAGTCTACGCTGCTACGGTTAATTTCGGGTTTGGAAATGCCCGATAGTGGCAAAATATTTCTCACTGGTAAGGATGCCACATATCAAAATGTGCAAGACCGAAATATCGGGTTTGTATTTCAGCACTATGCTTTGTTTAAGCATCTGACTGTGCGGAAAAATGTTAGCTTTGGTTTGGAACTTCGTAAAGCACCGAAAGCGAAAATTAAGGCGCGGGTAGAGCAGTTGCTGGAGTTGGTGCAATTGAGTGGATTAGGCGATCGCTATCCTTCGCAACTTTCTGGTGGTCAACGACAACGGGTAGCTTTGGCACGAGCGCTAGCTGTCGAACCGAATGTTTTATTACTCGATGAACCTTTTGGCGCACTTGATGCGAAAGTCCGTAAAGACTTACGGGCATGGTTACGACGCCTCCATGATGAAGTTCATGTTACCACAGTTTTTGTCACCCACGACCAAGAAGAAGCGATGGAAGTTTCAGATGAGATTGTGGTAATGAATAAAGGACGTGTGGAACAGGTGGGAAAACCAGCAGAAATTTACGATCATCCGGCTTCGGCTTTTGTGATGAGCTTTATTGGACCGGTGAATGTGTTGCCGAGTTCTTCGCGGATTTTCCAAGGTAACGGATTTGATTCAGCAAATCCAGAGATGTTTTTACGTCCGCAAGATGTAATTATAGAAACTTCTCCCAACGGTTCAAGTGTAGCGGCTAGGGTAAGCAGGTTGATACATTTGGGTTGGGAAATTCAGGTAGAATTAACTTTAGATGATGGACAGGTGGTAACAGCGCATTTAACACGCGATCGCTTTGACGAATTGCACTTGGAAGCACAACAGCGAGTGTATGTCAAGCCTAAGGATGCAAAGTCTTTTCCGCTTTATTATTCGATTTGATTGGGATGTAAATTTCCTCACGGCTGAGTACACCATCTACGTGAATAGGGTTTTCTGTCAATTCATCAATAATGTCTATGAGTCGAGATGATTTTTTTGTGATTAAAACAATTACTTTAATATCATCTCCTTCACCGAGTTCTTGTTTGTACTCTTCAGGAATCTGAATTAAACCATTTTGAATCTTTGCTTGAAACTCAATTGCATTTAGCATCTTTAATCTCTCTTATAAAAAACTATAATATCTGCTTTGACAAATCCTGCCAAGCTTCATCCTCCTCTGGTTTCAACCAGTCTTTTGCTAAGGAAGATTCGCTAAGAATGGTTATTTGTGTATTTTGTTCTATGTGTTTAGCTTTGATAAATTGCAGGAAATCAAGCACTTCCGTTAAAAGGAATTCTGGAACTTGCTCGATTTCTCTCAGTAAAAGGTCTTTTGTACTCATTTGAACTTTCTAGTCTTGATTAAATAAAATAATTGCTTATTCAATATTAAACGTAAAATGGCGATCGCCACAAAGTTGATCGCCATACAAAAGTTGATTTTTTCTATCTTTATCAAAGCTGTATCCGCAAGAAATTAAACTTAATTTGCTGTTTCGTCAACAAGTTTTATCCGCCCTTGCTGATATGCTAAACGTAAAGCTATAGCTTCCGCGACGATTTGTTGTGGTAATAATCCCTCTTCATCGATCATCTTTTGTAGCGTCGTCCCGGTTTTTTCATCTACTTCATGAATTGGGGGAATTTGACAATATCTAGCGCCATTTTTCGTGCGACGCCAAATGCTGGGTTTTTGCGGTTTTGGTTGCTTGGGAGTGCGGTGCTTTTTAATTAATTCGCGTACCGCAGTTTGGGAAATTTCTGCTAAATCTAGCAATTCATCAAGTACTGGCTGGTATTTATTGCTATTTTGTGCTAATTGAAATATCGTTGCTGGTTCGATGGGTGCTAAATTATCCGGAGAGAACTTTTCAAAAGCTGCTGCTACCTTCAGATATTTTTTCTCTTCACCTAAGAAGCCATAATTTAACAGTATTTGTTTATACTGTCTTTTCGAGTGCGTCTTTTTCAAGTCAGCTAAAAAGAAAGCATAACGTAGAATAGTTTCGGTGGCATCAGACAGCGCTCGAAAGTAGAAGTTTTTGGTATCAACGCTTTTGTTTTCTTCAGTGTATTGCTCAA
>JBPCQW010000554.1:0-2637 GCA_050997715.1 Hassallia sp. | reverse complement strand
GCACTAGTCCAATGACAGTAACGCGATATCTACAAAAGGGAGTTCAAGATTTAATGTGTTTCTTACAACCAGTAGTTGCAACTGGATCTTGATGTTTTTATTAGGAAGTAGAGGAGATGGGGGAGATGAGGGAGATGAGGGAGATGGGGGAGATGAGTAGAAAAATTATTAAAGACCACAAGGATTTAGAAGTTTATAAAATGGCTTTTGATTCAGCCATGAAGATTTTTGAAATATCTAAACAGTTCCCAGTAGAGGAACGTTACTCACTAACCGATCAGATTCGTAGGTCAGACGCTCGAAGACTCGCTAACGCTTCGCTATCACGTTCAATTTGTGCTAATTTTGCTGAGGGATGGCGTAAAAGAAGATATCAAGCCGCTTTTGTTGCGAAATTGAGTGATTGTGTTCGCGGAGCGTGTCGTAGACAGGCTGAATCAGCGGAAACTCAAACTTGGATTGAGTTTGCTGTAAAGTGCAAATACATGGATGTTGAGATCGGTCGAGAACTCTATGGTACATACAACCAAGTTTTAAGCGGTTTAGTACACATAATTAACAACCCCTCACCTTGGTTAATTAAGCGTTAACCTCCCCCTCATCCCCCTCATCCCCCTCATCTCCCTCATCCCCCCACTTTACTTATCTAGATTTTAAATCTGCGATCGCTCCTCTTGTCATAGCAGCAATGGCTTTATCAGTCGCTTTCGGCAAATGATAATATTTACCTCCTGAAGTATGAGCTAATTCCTTGGCAAACCCAGTGGAAACAAATTTACTTTCAGTATCAATCATTAATAGCTGCATCCCCAAAGCACGCATTCTGGCGGCAATTTCTAGCAATTCCGCTTTGATATCCGGCTTTTCTCCCGGTTCTTGCGGTTCCCCCAAAGAACGGGACAACGGAATATTCCCGCGTCCATCGGTTATCGCTACAATTACGACTTGCCCAATATCTCCACTCATTTGAGCATTCAACCCAACCCGCACAGCTTGGCTTAAACCATGTGCTAGCGGTGAACCACCACCACAAGGTAATCTTTCCAAGCGGTTACGCGCTAAAGCAATAGAGCGGGTTGGAGGCAATAATACCTCAGCCTGTTCCCCCCGGAAGGGAATCAACGCCACTTGGTCGCGGTTTTGATAAGCTTCTGTTAAAAGTTGCATTACCGCACCTTTGGCTGACTGCATTCGGTTTAGCGCCATTGATCCAGAAGCATCGACTACAAATATTACCAACGCCCCGGCTTTACGCACTAACCGCTTCGAGCGAATATCTGCTTGTTCGACAAATACCCGCTTTTCTGGGGAGTGGGGAGTGGGAGAGGGGGAGAGGGGAGGAGTGGAGGAGGGGGGGAAAGAAGAATTATTCTCCTTGTCTCTTTGTCTCCTTGTCTCCCTGCCCCCTTGTCTCCCACTCCTCTCCCGCCGTGCTTTTTGATACGGTGCAGCGGCTCTCAGGGTGGCATCTACGGCGATGCGTCGCACTTTTCCTTTGGGTATCATCGGCTTAATGTAGCGTCCCCGGTCTTCAGATAGAATTAAGCTGCGACTGCCAGATTTACCCATGCGTTGCGCCATTTGAGCAAAATAAAGCACGCTGGGATCAAGAATTACACCTTCGGGATCAAAGATGAATTCTTCGGGGATGCTGGGTGGTTCTTGTTCTTCTTGATTTTCTTCCTGTTCGTCCTGTTCCTCTTCTTCCTTCTCTTCTTGTTCTGACTCGTCTTGATTTTCTGGTGATGGGGCTGGTGGAGGTGGTGGGGGTGGTTGTTGTTCTGGTGGTGTCTGCAACACCGTTGCTCGTGGTACAATTACCAGCTCCACTGCACGGCGTAAATCTTCGGCATTTACTGTGGTGCGTCCATCCAAAGCCGCAGAAGCTTTAGCGACGCGCATGGCGAATAATTCGGCGCGATGTCCTTGCACTGCCCCACGAATTGCTTCATCAACTAGATAGGCGATTTGTTCGTGGGTGATGGTGACTTCTTTCAACCATTCCCGTGCGAGGAGGATTTGAGTTTTTAGGTTATCGATGTCTTCGTTGTATTGCTGAAGAAATTCTTGGGGAGATTTAGAATAGGCGATCGCTTGTTCTACGGCTTCGACTCTTTGATCTAAACCGAGTACACCATCAGCCGAAAGAGCGATCGCTATTCTATCAAGCAAATGTTCTCGCAGCGCTCCTTCTTCTGGATTGTAGGTGGCAATAAACAGCGGTTTGCTCGGATGCTGAAAACTAATACCTTCCCGCTCAATTCGGTTGCGTCCGTCAGATAATACTGTTAAAAGCTGGTTGCTGATTTGGTCATCTAATAAGTTAATTTCATCCACATACAGCACACCTCGGTTTGCGGCAGCGAGCAAACCAGGCTGAAATACTGTTTCCCCTTGTTTTACCGATTGTTCCACATCCACAGAACCCAAAAGTCGGTCTTCAGTCACTCCTAGAGGAATTTGCACAAAGGGTGAGGGGATAATTTCGGTTTCTATTGTCTCCCCAGCTTCGGCTAGAAGCTTATCATCCCATTCTTCTGGGCGATTGGGATCGCAATTGCTCAACCCACCTTTAACCACTTCAATCGGTGGAATTATAGCATGAATAGCACGAGCCATCACAGATTTTGCCGTACC
>JBPCQW010000522.1:0-2660 GCA_050997715.1 Hassallia sp. | reverse complement strand
CATGAAGTGGATGCACTCGGCGGGGAAATCGGTAAAATTGCAGACCGCACCTATTTACAAAAGCGGATTCTCAACTCTTCGCGGGGACCTGCGGTTTGGGCTTTACGCGCTCAAACTGACAAGCGGGAATACGCAGCATTCATGAAAAATATTGTCGAAAATCAAGAAAACTTAACAATCCGCGAAGCAATGGCGACGGATTTAGTTTTAGGCGCAAATGATGAAGTTATTGGCGTTGAAACTTACTTTGGGGTCGGGTTCGCGTGCAAAGCGCTGATTTTGACCACAGGAACGTTTTTAGGCGGACGAATTTGGGTTGGTAACAAGTCGATGGCAGCGGGACGCGCTGGAGAATTTGCGGCTGAAGGATTGACACAAACTCTCAATCGCTTGGGATTTGAAACGGGACGACTGAAGACGGGAACGCCGGCACGAGTTGACAAGCGGTCTGTAGATTACAGTAAAATGTCAGCGCAACCGGGGGATGAAGAAGTCCGCTGGTTTAGCTTTGACCCGGATGTGTGGGTAGAAAGAGAACAAATGCCTTGCCATATAACCCGGACGACGGCGGAAACGCATCGCCTAATTCGGGAAAATTTGCATTTGTCGCCGGTTTATGGTGGTTGGGTGGAAGCTAAAGGACCACGATACTGTCCGAGTATTGAAGATAAAATTGTCCGCTTTGCCGATAAAGAAAGTCACCAAATCTTTATTGAACCGGAAGGGCGAGATATTCCCGAACTTTATATTCAAGGCTTTTCTACAGGTTTGCCCGAAAATTTACAACTTTTGATGTTGCGGAGTCTTCCTGGTTTGGAAAATTGTACCATGCTGCGCCCAGCTTATGCTGTTGAGTACGATTACTTACCCGCGACTCAGTGTTATCCCACATTGATGACTAAAAAAGTTGCTGGATTGTTTTGTGCGGGACAGATTAATGGTACAACTGGCTATGAAGAAGCCGCAACCCAAGGAATTGTGGCGGGAATTAATGCAGCGCGGTTTGTGCGCGATCGCGAAATGATTGTTTTTTCTCGTGAGGAAAGTTACATCGGTACTCTATTAGATGACTTGTGTACCAAGGATTTGCGTGAGCCTTACCGAATGCTGACGAGTAGATCAGAGTATCGTTTAATATTGCGTTCTGATAATGCCGACCAACGTTTAACACCTTTGGGACGGGAAATTGGTTTGATTGACGATCGCCGCTGGGAATTATTTACCCGCAAGCAAGAGAATATTACCGCCGAAAAAGAACGGCTGTACGCAACGCGTGTAAAAGAACACTCAGAAATCGGGCAGGCGATCGCCTCTGGTACTCAAGAAACAATTAAAGGTTCAATCACTCTCGCTGACTTGCTACGGCGTCCGGGATTCCATTATATTCACCTCGATAGATATGGAATCGGCAACCCCAACTTAAAAACTGCGGAAAAAGAAGGTGCGGAAATTGACATTAAATATTCTGGGTATTTACAACGTCAACAAAATCAAATTGACCAAATAACCCGTCAAGCACACCGTCAATTGCCAGGGGATCTAGACTACGCAACGATTGATACTTTATCTAAAGAAGCACGGGAAAAGTTGAACACCGTAAAACCACTGACACTCGGACAAGCAGCACGTATAGGAGGTGTTAATCCTGCTGATGTCAATGCCCTATTACTATATTTAGAATTACGTAGGAACAAGACACCTAAGGAGTTTTCAGCCTTAGCTTAAAATAAACTTCATGAAGGATGAGTATAGTAGTAGGGTGAAACCGGAAGTGACTGGTATGATAGATGACATTAGTTCAAAACTGACATTATCAGCAGTTTCCGGTTTCAAGTTTAAATTTCATACTACTTACACAATCAACTTGTCTAGTTTGGACGCTCGTATTCGATAAAAATAGGCAAAATCCATACTTTCAGGCAGTATAGGCGAACTCTATCGTCCCAAAAGCCACAACTTAAAATCGCTATGTCACAACAAGCCAGCACCCATCTTTTAATTCCAGAACCCTCAGAAGAGCTGATCGGCAGCGAACCTTGGTCGATAGAGTCATATGCTGATGGCTTTATGGATGAACTGTTTGCCGATATTGACACTATTTTGGATAGTAATGGGATGCCTTCCCAAACAATACATTACAACGGTCGGGCATCACGAAGTAGTATAGAGGACTTGCAAAGAGCGCTGTATCCAGAATATGTCATCCCCACGCCGAGAACAGCGCAAATTGTTTTACCTGAAACATCGCTACCGATACAAACAGCTTCTCAAGGTAGAAAGCAATTAAGTAAAGCTGTGGTTGGGGCTGCGGGTGCAACTAAATCAGTCAGTAAAAAGCATCATAAAGCGCGGATTGCTTTGGGCAAATTGCTGTCTTTTGGAGCAACCTTAGGCGTGGCGATCGCTGGTATTATCTTTTTGCTCAACTCTGGACTAATTTCCCGGATAAATCCCAAATTGATCGAGCAGTCGATTCAACAGCCACTATTAAAAACTCAATTGCCTGCCAAAGTTGAAGTTGAGGCAGATTTAGTGCAATATATGTTGGGAGCGCTGGCAATCATTGACAGACAAGAAGCAAGAACCTCTCAAAAATCTACCAAAAGTGCGATCGCCACTGCGGTAATTCCTACCCAAACAGCTTTTGCTTATGTTACCCC
>JBPCQW010000520.1:0-8881 GCA_050997715.1 Hassallia sp. | reverse complement strand
TTTCTATTTCTGTAATTATCTGCGTCCAAAACTCTGCGGCTTTGCGATTAACTAATTCTGATTCTTCACTTACTAATCTAAGTCTACCAATCGCTTCATCTCTAATTACCGGATGCAGCCAATATTGTCCTTTTTTAGCTTCTATCAAAGATAAATCTTGCAAGGCTTTAATCACACGTCTGCGTTGTTCAGGTACATCCCAAAGCAAACAGAAAACTCCCTCGATAGGTATTGAAGGAATATCTTGATAGCGATAGCATCCCAAACGACACAAAAGACGATAAGCTTCTAAATCTATTTGTTGTAATCGATTAAATTGGCTTGCAACTAAATCTTTTAACTCTCTTTCTATGAGTAAATCTGTAGAGTTTTCCTGCCAATATGCACTTATATCACCTTGAAAATCTGTGAATATTGCTCCTCTGATAATTTGCATTGCTTTGGCATTACCTCCATAAGCTCTGCACATTTCATTCAGGACGGTTGAATTACAATTTATGTTACGAGTACTGAAGAATTGTTGCCATACCTGCTCATCTAAACCTTCTAATGGGTAAAGATGAACCTCTATACTCGACTCACGCAGACGCTCACGACTTGTGACTAAAGTAACTGAATGCACATCAGAATCGGTTAATACTCTTAATAACTCCACATAAAGACGACGAGATTCTAAAAACTTACCATTTTTATCAAGGGCAGTTTCCAAATTGTCAATAAACACGCCAATTTTTTGAGATTTATTTCGCAACTTTCGTCGCATTCGCTCTAAGTTTATGCCAAAATCTCTTCCTGGTTCTTCATTAAAATCTCGCCGCAACCATTCTTCAACTACACTCTCTACAGGGGTGAGGTTTTGGATTTCTGTTGCCATCCACAGTTCTAAAAGAAAGTCGAAGTTTTGTGCTTTGAAATACTTACGAGCTAGAGTTGTTTTGCCTACACCACCTTCCGCTTGAATGAGAATCAGTTTCGCACCACTGTTGATGATGTTGTGGAGTTCAGCTATTTCGCGATCGCGTCCCAAAAAGTTAGAATCTGTACTTGATCTAACCCCATTTGTCAAATCTTCAATACTTGCGCTGTTGTTGCCATACTGCTGTCTCCATCGTTCCACCGCACTTTGAAAGCTTCCCTTTGTGATTTTTTCTCCCAATACCTCTGAGAGTAACTGCCAAAGTGCCGCTCCAACTTCTTTTAGATATACAGACGAGTACGCACAACTATCTGCAATGTCATCATACGTCTTTCTCCGATCCTGCCATAAATCAGAAAATATAATTCTTTGGGGTTGTTCTAAGCGTCTCCCTGTCTTTACAAACACCAATCTGTCGGCAAATTCTAAGGCTTCTTCCGCACCCATTGGTTATTGAAGTTGAAGTATCGTTTTTTTTTAATGTAGCGTGATTTTTCCTACTTTTTCCAACTTATTCTCATACAACCTACTTTTCCCCACCGCTAATCGTCAGTAAAACTACCCACTTAATCCGGCTGACAAGCTATAAATTATTCAATACACTTTGTAGTATGAAAGATAAAGTTTATTACGCAGCTTTAAAGGGCACAATCTCCAGAAATGCTCAGAGTTAGTTTGGTGAGGAGATATTTTTTATAACTCTGATATTGCGGTGAAAGATGGAGTGTTAGTAATTGTGCCAACAGTACATATATAAATGACTAATTAAAGCTGTGTTATCTAAAACTACCTGAGGTATTTACTGACTAAATCGAGGAGAACGTCCGAACATTTACTAGCTAACTCTTGATCACGGGGTTAAATTATGTTCCCAAAAGACTGTCCTCACGATTGCGAAAGCAATCATTGTCCTTTTGCCCAAGACACGCATAATCCTAACAGATATGTCTGCCTGAAATGCGGTTTTGATAGACAAATAGATCGAAATCCTTTTGATTTTGGTTCATTTTTGTTGCTGATTTTCACCATGCTGGTAATAGTATCGCTATTAGCTAATGATGGGAAGCAAGGTAAAAAATTAGTGCCAGAAAAGCCAAAATCATCTTCTTTCTCATCCATCATCTTGTAAACGCTTAATGGCATTTACTTTCTGAAATCAGCAACATAAGGGACTTGTAAAACTATGACTACGAATCAATATACACCTTTAATGAGATTGGTTTCCAAAATTCTCAAGTATTTCTTGTTGGTAATGTTAGGCTTTGCGATCGCCTACATTTTATCAACTGCTTTTAATGCCTTACCTATTGCCCAAACACTACTACCTTTCGTAGTATTTTGGTTTCAAAAGTTAGGAATTATTCTCTTGTGTTTGTTAGCAGCAGCAGTAATTCTTGAATCTTGGCGTTAAATATCGGCAAAATAGGGAAATAGGGAGATTTTCCCTATCTCCCTATCTTCTTGTTGTTGATATCTCATATCCCCAACTTATAAAAGAAGTCGGGGATATGAATAGCGTATTTTAATTTATGTTAAATTATTACTTTATTCACTTCAGCCGTATGCTAAGGTTAATTAAGTTATCTATTAATATATTAAATATAAAGAAATTCTTAAGATGTTGACATTATCCCAACAAATTAATGCTCGATTTCAATACCATAAGTGAGTTATCCCGCGCCAACTGCGTGACTATTTGTGCATTTCTCGTGCCAGCCAACTTACTTGGCACATCCTCAACAATCATTTTGGCAGCACTACGACGCCCAACACATCAAGTATGGCAAGCATGTGCAATTGCCACCTTTTTCGCTGTAGTGATGATATTGCATGTCTATACTTGGTTTGCGATCGGCGTCGTCATGGCTCCTACTTATATCCTCATGTGGCTAGCGATCACCTGCTTGCTGTTTAATTTTGGAGCGATTCTGCTGCAAAGACACATGCCTAAGATCCTCAGCTTCGGAAGATAAGATGCCCTCATGCCCTCAGGCTAAAGCCGCTGGCTCTACTAACAAAGCCTGCGCTCGTCTGGCTACGTTTGTGTAGCCGTACCCTAGAAGGGTATGAGGAGAATATTTGTGAAAATCAATTACTAACTGAGTGACAATTGATGGCTTAGAATAAAAAGGTTGTCAAAAATTGCGATATCTGCTGTCATGGCTGTTCCTAAGAAGAAAACATCAAAGTCCAAAAGAGATAAACGCCGAGCTACCTGGAAGCACAAAGCTGTAATTGAAGCTCAGAAAGCTCTTTCGTTAGGCAAGTCGATTTTGTCTGGACGTTCTACATATGTCTATCCAACTGCTGAAGAAGAGGAAGAAGAATAATTTCCTTTTCTTGAATAGGTAGTCCGCAAAAGCTAATCAGTAATTGGGAATTGGGCATTGGGCAATGGGCATTGGGCTTTTCCCCTCTTCAATTTTCCTTGCCCGATACCCTATTACCTCTTACCCACGACCGATGACTAACGCGCAAATAATCATATAAACATAAATAACTAACTATCTTCAGAAAACTTATTTTTCTTCAATTATGCTAGGTAAATTTTTTCAGAAACCAGGAAAAGAAGAAAGCGATCGCGTTCCTCAAGGACAATATTTAACTAAGGGCTTCCCTGTCTTAACTTACGGTGCAACCCCCAAAATTAACATAGATGAATGGGAATTTAAAGTTTGGGGTTTGGCAAAACCTGCGACTTTTACTTTGTCTGATTTTATGGCATTACCCCAACATCAATTCACAGCAGATTTTCACTGTGTAACACGTTGGTCAAAACTCGATGTCAAGTGGACTGGTGTTAAAGTTCCAGATTTCATGAAGCTGATTGAGGTAGACCCGAAAGCTGTTCAGATTATGGAACACAGCTACGGTGGCTACACTACTAATATTGCAATGGAAGACTTTGTGCGAGAAGAAAACTTCTTTGCTTTTAAAGTATTTGATGAAGATTTGCCAACAGAACATGGTGGTCCAATGCGGTTAGTTGTTCCTCATCTTTACGCTTGGAAAAGTGCTAAATGGATTAATGGTTTGGAGTTTTTAGAAAAGGAAGAATTAGGTTTTTGGGAACGTAATGGCTATCACCGTCGTGGTGAACCTTGGGCTGAAGAACGTTATAGCAGCTTTTAATTATTTCCCTGTGTTGGCAGCAACCCTCGTAGAGACGTTCCACCGGAACGTCTCTACAATATGTCTGACTTGCTAGCCAAGAATTCGTTTTAGTAAGGATAATTTACCTTTGTAGGGAGGGTATAGCCATTTAACATCTAGCAAGAAAGGCTTGTATAAGACGCTTTTGTAATGAGAGAAGGTGTCAAAACTAGCTTTACCGTGATAGCTACCAATACCACTTTCACCTACACCACCAAATGGTAAAGATGAGACACCAACTTGGATGACTGTGTGGTTGATACACATTCCCCCAGATGAAGTTTCTTCACATACTTGCTTTTGGAGGTTTTTATTTTGGGAAAAGAGATATAAAGCTAGGGGTTTTGGTCGAGAATTAATTAAGGCGATCGCTTCACTAATATCTGTGTATTCAATAACTGGTAAAATTGGTCCAAAAATTTCCTCCTGCATCACTGCATCTGCTGAGGAAACTTTATCAATCACCGTTGGGGCAATATAAGACTCTGAAGAATTACTTTCTCCACCAACTATAATTTTACCATCTTTTAAGAAATTAACCAACCTGTCAAACTGTTTTTGATTAATAATTCTCGCATAATCTGGACTGGTTGCCGGATTATCACCATAAAATTCTTTCAGGCATTTTTGGATACCAGCTAACAAATTATCTTTGATTTTTTTATCAACTAAAAGATAGTCAGGTGCAATACAAGTTTGTCCAGCGTTGAGAAATTTGCCCCATGTAATACGTCTAACAGTTTGTTCCAGATTGATGTCAGAATCGACAATGCAAGGACTCTTACCGCCTAATTCTAAGGTAACTGGTGTGAGGTGTTTTGCAGCAGCTTCCATGACTATTTTACCGACTGCTGTACCACCGGTGAAAAAGATGTGATCAAATTTTTCTGCTAGTAGTTGTTGACTTGTTTCTACACCTCCTTCTAAGGCTGTAATATAAGTCGGATCGAAAGATTTTCTAATAATTGCTGCGAGAACACCAGAAGTATGGGGAGCTAGTTCTGAAGGTTTGATAATTGCACAGTTGCCGGCAGCGATCGCACCCACCAATGGGGAGATAATTAATTGCAATGGATAGTTCCAAGGACCAATAATTAAAACCACTCCCAACGGTTCGGGATAAATTCGTGCCGATGCAGGGAAAAACTCAAGAGAAACTGCTGCTTTCTTAGGCTCAGTCCAATTCTTAATATTTTTTATTGCAGAATCAATTTCCTTATATACTAAAACTTCTGTAGCATAAGCCTCAAATTCTGGTTTATTTAAATCTGCGTGCAGTGCTTCGAGAATAACTTCTGTATGCTCAATTACTGCTTGTTTGAGAGTTTTTAATTGGGCAATGCGAAAATCAATACTTTTGGTTTCTCCTGTTTGAAAAAACTCACGTTGTTTGCTGATAATATCAGCGATGGATAAGTTATTAAGCATGTTTTTTCTAGAATACTAAATGTTTGAGTTGATTTTTTCAACGCAGAGGGACGCAGAGGTATACGCAGAGTTTCGCGGAGTTGGAATTAGAGCTATTTGTCTTTAAAAAAAATGTGAACATCCCATTTTAATCGGCATTTATCTGTGTTTATCTGCGGTTAATTATTGATTTTTGCTAATAGATGCAATCTCCTGTTTTACGGGTAAATTTACAATAAATACACTACCTTTACCGAATTCAGAATTAACTTGAATTGTTCCTTGATGTGCTTCGACGATTCGACGAGAAAGATAAAGTCCTAAACCACTACCAGAACTTTTGTGGCTTCCTTGGCGAAAGCGTTCAAATAAGGTAGCTTGTTCTTGGGGGGGAATACCTGAACCTGTATCTGCTATTTGAATGGTAACAATTTCAGCTTGAGAAGTTAAGCGGATGGTAATTGAACCTGTGTCGGTAAATTTGATAGCATTGCCTAGAAGGTTGGTGAATAAGCGATGTAATTCTAAGCGATCGCCTATTATTTTACTAGTTAACTCGTCTGTCAAATCCAGATTTATAGCGAGTGATTTGGCTGACGCTAAAGGTTTTAGTTCTCCTGCAACCTCTTCTAATAACGATCGCAGATTAACTGGTTGAAACGCTAGGGTTTTGCGACCGGCTTCAAAGCGGTAAACTTCTAATAAGGTATTCACCATCGCTAGCAGGTTGGTATTGCTGCGAGCCATGATCACAATAACTTCCTCCATTTGCGCTGATAGATTGCCTAAAGCACCTTGCTGAAACAGCATGAGTATTCGGTCTGCTGCTACTAGGGGGGTGCGTAAGTCGTGGGTAAGACGGGAGACAAAATCTTCTCGCTGAAGAGCTATTTCGTCACGTTCGTCTATGCTGTGTTTGAGTCGCAGAAGCGATCGCACTCGTGCTAATAATTCATCGACTGTTACAGGTTTGCGAATAAAATCATCAGCACCTAAGTCTAACCCCTGAGCAACATCCGGTGCGTCATGAGCGGTAATCAGCAGAATGGGGATATATGGCAATTGCGTATTACCACGCACACGTCTAGTAACTTCGTAACCATTCATTCCCGGCATCATCAAATCTAGCAATACCAAGTCACAACCAGATGTTTCAATTTGCGCGATCGCTAAAGCACCATTTTCTGCTGTGCTGACTGTGTAGCCTTCTTCCTCCAGAATGGTTTTGATTAAAAAGATGTTATCAGGTGAATCGTCTACAACGAGAATTTTGTCAGATTGCGAACTCATATCAAAGCAATATATACGTAAATTTAAATTACAAGGTTAATTAGGTAGGCAGTCCGAGCGATCGCTATTAGACCTGTCCGGAAATGAATTATGCATTACCCAAAATCTTTGTAGAGACGTTCGGTCCGGAACGTCTCTACTATCGTGTGAAAATGGCTGTAAACGACTAGTTGCATATTTTAGTCCACTTTGAGTGGACTTGTGCTATTAGCCTGGGATTTGCAATCCCAGGCGGGTGCTGCTTTATTGGTATCATTACTTAAACCTCCCCCACTCCCCCACTCCCCCCCTCCTCCAATGAACCCACCCCACCCAAAGTATGAATATCAAGTAGGGGGAAGTCTACCGGCTGATGCTCCCACTTACGTGACGCGGCAGGCTGATGATGATTTATACAAAGGATTAAAAGCGGCGGAGTTTTGCTATGTGCTGAACTCGCGACAAATGGGTAAATCTAGCTTGCGGGTGCGAACTATGGAACGCTTGCAGGGTGAGGGAATTGCTTGTGCTGCCATTGATATTACCGCGATTGGGACTTGGGATATCACACCTGAGCAATGGTATGCGGGGGTGATTGATAGTATAGTTGGGAGTTTGCGTTTATACCACAACTTTGATTTAGATAGCTGGTGGGAAAGTCACGGTTTACTTTCTCCGGTGCAGCGATTCGGCAAGTTTATCGAAGATGTGTTGTTGGTGCAGGTTTCTGGACAAATTGTCATCTTTGTGGATGAGATTGATAGCATCCTTAGTTTGGGTTTTCCGATAGATGATTTTTTTGCTTTAATTAGAAGTTGCTATAACTTGCGTGCGGATAATCCAGAATACCAGCGGATTACTTTTGCGCTGTTTGGGGTAGCGACACCTTCAGATTTGATTGCGGATAAGAAGCGGACGCCGTTTAATATTGGGAGAGCGATCGCACTGACTGGTTTTCAATTCGACGAAGCTACACCATTAGCTGATGGCTTTGTGGGTCAGGTAAGTAATCCGCAAGCTGTGTTGCGAGAGGTTTTAAATTGGACTGGTGGACAACCGTTTCTCACCCAGAAGGTTTGTAAATTGGTCGGTAGAGACGCGATTAATCCCATCCCTTGTAGAGACGCGATTAATCGCGTCTTCTCCGTCGAATCCCAAATTGAAGAGTTGGTCCGATCGCGCATTATCAAATATTGGGAATCGCAGGATGAACCAGAGCATTTAAGGACGATACGCGATCGCCTTTTACAAAATCAGCAGCGTGCTGGCAGGTTGTTGGGGTTATATCAGCAAATATTGCAACGAGGTGAAGTTGCGGGGGATGACAGTTCTGAGCAAATGGAATTGCGGCTTTCCGGGTTGGTTGTGAAGCAGCAGGGATTAAGAGTTTCTAACCGGATTTACGCATCGGTTTTTGATCAAAGTTGGGTTGATCAAGCATTTGCCAAACTGCGTCCCTATGCAGAAGCGTTAACAGCCTGGTTAGATTCGGATTGTCAGGATACATCGCGTTTGTTGCGGGGGCAAACATTGCGAGATGCTCAGATATGGACTGTAGGGAAAAGTTTAAGCGATCAAGATTATCAATTTTTAGCTGCTAGTCAGCAGTTAGACCGGCAAGAAGTGCAAGTTGCCTTGGATGCGGAAAGACAGGCAAAGCAAATATTAGCAGAAGCACGACAGAAAGCAGAAATCGCTTTAGAAGAAGAGAGACAAGCGAATCAGCGGTTAGCGCAAGCGCAACGGAAGACACGACGACAAACTTATATTGGTGCTGCTATTTTGGGAGTGTCGCTGCTGGGAGCGGTAGGAGTAGCAGGACTGGTAGAACAAGCTAGACGAAGGGCTTTTAGCATTAGTGAAGTGGAACAGGATGGCAGCTATGCCTTAGAACGCTTTAAATTGAATAAAGTTGAAAGTGTTCAAAATTTAGTAACGGCAATGAAAGCTGGGCAAACTCTTAAAAAGTTGGTGAAAGAAAAGCCCTCGATTGTCGATTACCCTACTTTGGGTCCCATATTCAGCATCCAAGAGATTTTAGCGGAGATTGAAGAAAAAAATACCTTGGAGGGACATTCCTCAGCTGTATATAGCGTCGCTTTTAGCAGTGATGGCAAAACCGTTGCTTCTGGAAGT
>JBPCQW010000360.1:0-8729 GCA_050997715.1 Hassallia sp. | reverse complement strand
TCGATCGCATTAAACAACTAAATATAGATCACGTCACCATCACCATCAACATGGTAGACCCAGAAATCGGGGTCAAGATTTATCCTTGGGTTCACTACAACCGCAAGCGTTATAGAGGCATCGAAGGAGTCAAGATTCTGCACGAAAAGCAGATGGAAGGACTGCAAGCTTTAAAAGAAGCTGATATCTTATGCAAAGTCAACTCGGTGATGATTCCGGGAATTAACGACGAGCATTTGGTAGAAGTAAACAGAGTTATTCGCTCCAAAGGTGCATTTCTGCACAACATCATGCCGTTGATTTCTGCACCAGAACACGGCACACACTTCGGCTTAACCGGGCAACGCGGTCCTACACCAAAAGAACTAAAATCAGTTCAAGACGATTGCTCCGGCAACATGAAAATGATGCGCCATTGTCGTCAATGTCGTGCAGATGCGGTAGGATTATTAGGAGAAGACCGCAGCCAAGAATTTACCAAAGACAAAATTTTGGAAATAGTACCCGAATACGACTTGGCTAAACGTCAAGAAGTCCACGAAGGAATTGAGAAGTTCCAAGAAGAAATTAAAGCAGCCAAACAAAAAGCCAAAGCTGACAAGAAAGTTGCTAACAGTCCCAAAATCTTAGTTGCAGTTGCAACCAAAGGTAGCGGATTGGCAAATCAACACTTCGGTCATGCGAAAGAATTCCAAATTTACGAAGTGGATGGTAACGAAGCTCGCTTTGTGAGTCATCGCAAAATAGACCACTTCTGTCAAAGTGGATATGGAGAAGAAGGCACACTAGAAAAAATCATAGAAGCGATCGCCGATTGCAAAGCGGTTTTAGTCTCCAAAATTGGTGAATCTCCCAAAGAAAAATTGCAAAAAGTCGGAATACAGACTGTGGAAGCCTACGACGTCATCGAAAAAGTCGCTTTAGAGTTTTACCAACAATGGAATAAGGAATAGGGATTAGGGAGTAGGGAGTAGGGAGTAGGGAATTTTCTTCCCACTCACCACTCCCCACTTCCCACTCACCACTCACCACTCCCCATTCCCCCAATATAATAAGGAGAATAATTATGGCTTACAAAATTACCAGCCAATGTATTTCCTGCAAACTGTGTGCATCTGTATGTCCAGTTGGTGCAATTAAAATAACTGACGGAAACCACTGGATTGACCCCGACCTTTGCACAAACTGCGTTGATAGTGTTTATAGTGTGGCTCAATGTAAAGCTGGTTGTCCCACTTGCGACGGTTGCATTAAACAGCCAAACGATTACTGGGAATCATGGTTTGACACTTACAACAATATAGTTAAAAATCTCAAAAAAGAACCAGATTATTGGGAAACTTGGTTTAACTCTTATTCCCAGAAATACTCAGAACAATTGCAAAAAAATCAACAACAAGAAGCTAGAATTAAAGCATAGGTTTTCCCTCATCGTATGAAGTGTGAAAAGTGAAACCACATCCTTTTTGCAAGTAAAGCACTTCATATACCAATCCTAAATAAGAACGTTAAACTCTCTCTTTCCTCCTCCTTTGCGTCCTCTGCGCCTCTGCGGTAGCCTGCGGCAAGCCGCTTGCGCGTCTACGTTTCTCTAATGCAGATAGGATTGCTACACCTCTAAAAACTTTCAATATAAAGACAAATTTGCGAAGCCGTAAAATTAAGTAAAAAGCAATGCAAAAGAACTGCATTTATCTGGATAACAACGCCACAACTAAAGTAGATCCAGAAGTAGTAGAGGCAATGATGCCCTACATGACAGATTTTTACGGTAATCCTTCGAGTATGCACACCTTTGGTGGGCAAGTTGGTAAAGCCGTAAAACAAGCACGTCAACAAGTTGCAGCCTTACTGGGAGCCGATGACTCTGAAATCATCTTCACCAGTTGCGGTACAGAAGGTGATAACGCTGCGATTCGCGCTGCATTGTTAGCGCAACCAGAAAAGCGTCACATCGTCACCACCCAAGTAGAACATCCAGCAGTGCTGAATGTCTGCAAACAACTGGAAACTCAAGGTTACACCGTTACCTATTTGTCGGTGAATGGTAAGGGACAATTGGATCTAGATGAACTAGAAGCCTCCCTGACTGGTAACACCGCTTTGGTGACAATTATGTACGCCAATAACGAAACCGGTGTGATTTTCCCAATTGAGCAAATTGGGTTGCGCGTCAAAGAGTATGGTGCTATATTTCATGTAGACGCGGTGCAAGCGGTTGGTAAAATCCCGCTGAATATGAAGACAAGCACCATAGATATGCTTACGATGTCCGGTCATAAAATACATGCACCCAAAGGAATTGGTGTTTTGTATGTGCGACGCGGTGTAAGATTTCGTCCCTTCCTAATTGGTGGACAACAAGAACGCGGACGCCGTTCAGGTACAGAAAACGTTCCCGGAATTATTGCTTTGGGCAAAGCTGCGGAACTGGAAATGTTACACTTAGAAGAGGCGACAAAAAGAGAAAGAAGATTGCGCGATCGCCTCGAACAAGCTATACTCACTCAAATTCCCGATTGCGAAGTTAACGGCGATACAACGCAGAGATTACCCAACACTACCAACATCGGCTTTAAGTATATCGAAGGTGAAGCAATTCTCCTTTACTTAAACCAACACGGTATTTGTGCATCTTCCGGTTCTGCTTGTAGTTCTGGTTCTCTCGAACCGTCTCACATCCTACGAGCAATGGGCTTACCCTACACCATTTTACACGGCTCAATCCGCTTCAGCCTTTGCCGCTACACAACAGAAGCCGAAATTGACCAAGTTATCGCGGTATTACCCGGTATTATCCAACGTCTGCGCGATATGTCACCCTTCAAAAACGATCAAGCAGGCTGGTTACAAGCACAAGAGCAAACATTGGCTCATCGCTAATAGGTAGGGAGTAGTTAGTGGATAGTGGATAGTAGATAGTGGCTACAGTTTTTCCAACTAAAAACTATCAACTAACAATCAACAACCAACAACTATTAGCTATCAACTAACAACTAACAATTCCCAATCCAAAATCCAAAATCTAAAATCTAAAATCAGCTTATGTGGGAATATACAGACAAAGTATTGGAACTCTTCTATAATCCCAAAAATCAGGGTGAAATAGAAGAAACTACTGAACAAAATGTTAAGGTTGCTATGGGTGAAGTGGGTAGTATTGCCTGCGGTGATGCCCTGAGATTACACCTAAAAGTTCAGATTGACACCGACAAGATTCTTGATGCACGCTTTCAAACCTTTGGTTGTACGAGTGCGATCGCTTCCAGTAGTGCGTTGACTGAGTTAGTTAAAGGTTTAACTCTCGATGAAGCCCTGAAAGTCACAAACAAGGACATCGCTAATTATTTAGGTGGACTTCCTGAAGCCAAAATGCATTGTTCGGTAATGGGACAAGAAGCTTTAGAAGCTGCTATCTTTAATTATCGCGGCATTGAGCGCGAAGTTCATGACGATGATGATGAAGGAGCGCTAATTTGTACCTGTTTTGGCATCAGCGATACAAAGATTCGCCGCGTAATTAGAGAGAATAGTCTTATCACCGCAGAGGATGTAACAAATTACGTTAAAGCTGGTGGCGGATGCGGTTCTTGTTTAGCGACTATTGATGATATAATTAAAGAAGTGCAAAGGGAATCTGCACTACCAATCGCCGCTTCTGCAAGTAATAAGGGCGGGGTTGCAACAGAAATTAGACCGTTGACGAGTGTCCAAAAAATCGCACTCATTCAAAAAGTGCTGGATGAAGAAGTTAGACCTGTATTGCTAGCCGACGGTGGAGATGTCGAATTATACGATGTCGAAGGCGATCGCGTTCAGGTTCTACTCCAAGGTGCATGTGGTTCTTGTTCTAGCAGTACCGCAACCTTGAAAATTGCGATTGAAGCGAGATTACGCGATCGCATATCTCAGAACATAGTCGTCGAAGCCGTTGAGCCAATGTTTTAAGGCTTAAGTACTCTACAAATACGTCATAGTATCAGCCAAGTACAGAAAGTAGGATTTGACCCACAGAAAAGAGCGATCTTTCAGTCCTACTGACAACAAACAGCAAAAGCACATATTCGTCATCCAAGCTTCAAAGGAGAAAGATATGGACAAGTTGTACGACAAACTTGGCGGACAAGCAACTCTGGATAAAGTAGTCCAAGACTTCCACAAACGTATTTTAGCAGATAATACCCTCCAACCGTTTTTTGCTAATACAGATATGGAAAAGCAACGCCAGCATCAAGTTGCTTTCTTCGCTCAAATTTTTGAGGGTCCCAACGAATACAAGGGACGCACAATGGAAAAAACCCACACAGGGATGAATCTACAGCAGTCACACTTCGATGCGATCGTTAAGCATCTGAAAGAATCAATGGCTGTAGTTGGTGCATCAAAAGAAGACACAAACGCCGCAGTTGCTCGCGTTGACAAAATGAAAGGCTCTATTTTGAACAAGTAACCCCTGCTACCAACTCAAAATTCTAAATTCCAAATTCCAAAAGAAGATTGTAATTTTGAACTTTGAATTGGGGCAAAGCGCGGGTCAAGCCCTACTTCGTATTTCCCGCCGCTACACATTATGACGTATTTGTAAAGTGCCTAATTCTTAAGTTCATTGGTCATTAGTTAAAACTAATGACCGGTGACAAAAAATAAAATAAAAGCCAAAAGAAAATAAATTTAACGAGGAAACGATGATGCTTTCAATAATTTTAGTGGGAGAGCGATCGCCTCCAGGCACGTTCTTCTCGCGGTCAGCGCTGTAAATCGGGCACAGAACGCATCACACAAACGCTGCATACCCACCAATCAACCAATTGCAGGAGCAAAACTCATCATGACTGACGAAAAAATTAGACAGATAGCTTTCTACGGTAAAGGCGGTATTGGTAAATCTACCACCTCCCAAAATACCCTTGCAGCTATGGCAGAAATGGGTCAGCGCATTTTGATTGTGGGTTGCGACCCCAAAGCTGACTCCACCCGCTTAATGCTGCACAGTAAAGCTCAAACAAGCGTTCTCCAATTGGCTGCTGAACGAGGCGCTGTTGAAGATATCGAACTCCATGAAGTCATGCTCACGGGCTTCCGCGACGTTCGTTGCGTAGAATCTGGTGGTCCAGAACCCGGTGTAGGTTGCGCCGGTCGTGGTATTATCACCGCTATTAACTTCTTAGAAGAAAACGGTGCTTACGTAGACGTTGACTTCGTATCTTACGACGTATTAGGTGACGTTGTATGCGGTGGTTTCGCAATGCCTATTCGTGAAGGCAAAGCACAAGAAATCTACATCGTTACATCTGGTGAAATGATGGCGATGTATGCGGCTAACAACATCGCTCGCGGTGTTCTAAAATATGCTCACACCGGTGGTGTGCGCTTGGGTGGATTGATTTGTAACAGCCGTAACGTTGACCGGGAAATCGAATTGATCGAAACCCTGGCAAAACGCTTGAACACCCAAATGATTCACTATGTACCTCGCGACAACATCGTTCAACACGCAGAATTGCGTCGGATGACTGTTAACGAGTACGCACCTGAAAGCAACCAAGCTAATGAATATCGCACATTAGCCACCAAGATCATCGAAAACAAAAATCTAGCTATCCCCACACCCATCGAAATGGAAGAGCTAGAAGAATTGTTGATTGAATTTGGTGTTCTCGAAAGCGATGAAAACACAGAGAAAATGGTTGGTAAGAGTGCAGTTGAAGCTCCTGTAGCATAAATCGCTTTAAAAGGAAAAAGAAAAAAGGAGTAAATTGCAGAATTTCCCTTTTACTTTCTCCCTTCCTTCTACCCCTTAGGGGACTACGAGTCCCCAACCACTCAGGGGAAGCTCGAAAATGTGCCCTTCCCTTCCTTATCCCCAGTCCCCAGATCCTTAAGACCTACTGAAGCAGAATATGACACCTCCAGAAAACAAAAACATCGTCGAAGAAAGAAAAGAACTAATTAAAGAAGTTCTGGAAGCTTACCCCGACAAAGCGAAGAAAAAACGGGAAAAGCACTTAAACGTATACGAAGAAGGCAAAGCTGACTGCGGCGTTAAGTCTAACGTCAAATCTCTTCCTGGTGTAATGACCGCTCGTGGTTGTGCTTATGCCGGTTCTAAGGGTGTGGTCTGGGGTCCCATCAAAGACATGATCCACATCAGCCACGGTCCTATAGGTTGTGGTTACTATTCCTGGTCTGGTCGTCGTAACTACTACATCGGCACCACAGGTATAGACAGCTTTGGCACCATGAACTTCACTTCCGACTTCCAAGAACGAGATATCGTTTTTGGTGGTGACAAAAAACTCTTAAAGCTAATCGAAGAAATCGATGTACTCTTCCCTCTCAACCGTGGCGTTTCTGTTCAATCTGAATGTCCCATCGGTCTAATTGGGGATGACATCGAAGCTGTTGCTAAAAAAGCAGCAAAAGCGATTGAAAAGCCTGTTGTTCCCGTGCGTTGCGAAGGCTTCCGGGGTGTTTCCCAGTCTTTAGGACACCACATTGCTAACGACGCAGTGCGCGATTGGGTCTTTACTAAGGCAGATAAAGACAAGAAAGACGGCAAACTGCAATTAGAGTCTACCCCTTATGATGTAGCAGTCATCGGTGACTATAACATCGGTGGTGATGCTTGGGCTAGCCGTATTTTGATAGAAGAAATGGGCTTGCGCGTAGTCGCTCAGTGGTCAGGTGATGGCACCCTCAATGAAATGATGATGACACCGAACGTGAAGATGAACTTGATTCACTGCTACCGTTCGATGAACTATATCAGCCGTCACATGGAAGAAACCTACGGTATTCCCTGGTTGGAATACAACTTCTTTGGTCCTACCAAGATTGCTGCATCGTTGCGCGAAATTGCTTCTAAATTTGACGAGAAGATCCAAGCAAACGCTGAGAAGGTCATCGCCAAATATCAGCCAACAATGGATGCGATCCTGGCGAAATATCGCCCAGGTTTGGAAGGTAAGACTGTTGCCATGATGGTTGGTGGTCTGCGTCCCCGTCACGTTGTACCCGCATTCCAAGATTTGGGAATGAAGATGATTGGTACAGGTTATGAGTTCGCTCACAACGACGATTACAAACGTACCAGCGCTTACATCGAAAACGGTACCATCATTTACGATGACGTTACCGCTTATGAGTTTGAAAAGTTTGTGAAAGCACTCAAACCCGACCTCATCGCTTCTGGTGTGAAAGAGAAGTATGTTTTCCAAAAGATGGGTCTTCCTTTCCGTCAAATGCACTCTTGGGATTACTCCGAACCTAGCGATCGCTCTTCAACATCATATAATGCAAGCTTTTTTAGCGACGGAATAAAAAAGAGCCTATTTCTAGTCTAAATGCCAGTTGCAGGGTTATATAAGAATAATCGGTTCTAATGCTTTAGATAGTATAACTCTTATGGAGTCTCGTTTTTATATTTTTATTGCATTTTGCTCAAAGAAAAACTGTAAGAGAAAAGACTATTTTAAATAACGATTTTTTAGATTAAATGGTGCGATCGGCGTAGACCGTTGATGCGATCGCGTTCATCTAGGAACTTTTTACTTTTGCCCCATTTGGTGAGCTTCTGCATAGATTCGCAGTGCTGCTGCCATTCTCTTTTCATAATCTTCACCCTGAGACTGGAACCAAGCCAATGTTTCAGGTTCTATCTGAACAAGAACATTCAACAACCTCGTTCTTTTGCTGATCCCATTCAAACTTCATACACTAATTCTATCGAATTCTAGCAATTAACATTAAAAGAGTACGGTCGGTGTGCAACGCGCTTATTAGAGCGTATTTACTTTGGCGAGTTCGACACAACCACCCTCAAATACTTGCACTGTTAGCTGATAACCCTCCATCAGTAACATCCCGACAAGCGGTTCTGAATCAGCCTCATCAACCGGAATTGTTAGAAGAACTCCATCCCAGACTATAACTGCCTCGTAAACATTGAAAACGCATTCGCTGCCATCTCCGAGAATGGCACGACCTCGCCTTTTCCATCTCAGATTCAACTGGGCAATTAAGTCTGAAGGCAATGAAAGCCAACCATTAAAGCCAGTATCCACGATCGCGTTTTGTATGTAAATCTTTCCATCTGAGCCAGAAACTGAAAGTGGAATAATCGGCTCAAAATCCGCGTTGACGATTCCGGTAATCATACGGTTCTCTTCGTGCGTCCGCCGAATCGACGAACATAACGGGAACCAATGCGGACAATCCAAATTTGAGCGTCTGGATGACGAGCTTCGAGGCGATCGCAGGCAGCAATTTCACTTGGATCAACTTCAAAGTCTCCCGTTTCAATGTCGATCGCCACAATTTTGCCATAATTGCCTTCCTCTACTTGGGGGCGAACCTGAAATTCATAAATCTCATCACCCCGTCGAGCAAATTCTTCTTTGCTGTAGCGGGGTTGTCGAACGGTCATACAAAGCGCCTTTATACGAGTAATTGGCACTACAATTTTAGCGCCAAAGATTAAGCTACTACAACACGCATCGCTCTTCAACATCATATAATGCAAGGTTTTTTAGCGGCGGGAGGAAAAAGAGCCTATTTCTAGCCTAAATGCAACTTGCAGGGTTATGTAGTAACAATCTATTTTGATGCTTTAGACACTATAACTCTTATGGAGTCTAGTTTTGAGATTTTGCTTGCATTTTGCTCATAGAAAAACTGTAAAATAAAAGACTATTTTAAATGGCGATTTTTTAGATTAAATGGTGCCGCAG
>JBPCQW010000302.1:0-12281 GCA_050997715.1 Hassallia sp. | reverse complement strand
GCAACAGAAACGGTAGAAACTAGCCGCTTGCAAACTCACACCTACGAAGTACTCATAAACCTGGAAAATTTTCTTTCTACGCTTAAGGATGCAGAAACTGGACAGCGGGGTTATTTAATTACTGGTTCCGAAGATTACTTGCAACCGTACAATGCAGCGATTCCAGTAATTGATAAAAAAATTACTGAACTACGGAGGTTGACCGCAGATAATCCCAGTCAACAGCGACGGCTTGATGCTGTAGAATCTCTCACACAAAAGAGAATTGCCAGACTAAAAGAGGTTATTGAGATTCGCAAGACTCAAGGTGTAGCTAGGATTTCTCAGCCGCTTGTCATTGACCAAGGCAAGATGATCATGGATAATATCCGTCGTGTAGTTTCAGAGATCGAAACTGAAGAATTGCGGCTATTAAAACAGCGTTCAGCAGCAGCTGAGGCAGCGACGAGGCAAATGAATTATAGTATTGCCTTTGGTATCCCGCTTTATTTGCTTCTTCTAACATTAATCGCCTTTTTTCTCAATCGCAACATTTCTCGACCGCTTGAGGAAGTCTCTCAGGTTGCCGAGAAAATTGCAGCCGGAGATTTAGACACGAGTATACCTACTGACAATCGTCGCGACGAAATAGGTATTTTGGCACAGACATTTAACAAAATGATTGCCAACTTGCGTTTAACAAATCACCAAACAGCAGAGCGAGACTGGTTAAAAACTAACTTAGCGAAATTCAGCCGGATTTTGCAAGGGCAACGAAACTTAAAGGCTGTTTCTCAACTTATTCTTAGAGAACTCGCTCCTTTAGTCTCGGCTCATCATGGCGTATTTTACTTGATGACAACACAAGAGGAAAAGCCTAGTTTAACACTTTTGGGGACTTACGCTTATCGAGAACGCAAGCATTTAGCAAACCGCTTTCAATTAGGTGAAGGTTTGGTAGGACAATGCGCTTTAGAGAAACAGCGAATTTTGCTAACAGAAGTACCGAACGACTACATTAAAATAAATTCGGGGCTGGGGGAAGCAACCCCGATGAATATTATTGTTTTACCTGCTGTGTATGAAGAGCGAGTATTAGCTGTGATTGAACTAGCCTCATTTGAGCGCTTTAGTGATATTCATCTGACTTTTCTCGACCAACTCAGCGAAAGTATTGGTATCGTCTTGGATAATATTGTTGCATATCAACGCACCGAAGATTTACTTAACTCTTCGCGATCGCTTACCGAAGAGTTAAGAAACCAGCAAGAAGAACTCGTACAAAGTAATCAACGCTTGGAGGAACAAGCAGAAACATTACAAAATTCCGATAAATTATTGCGACAGCAACAGCAAGATTTACAACAAAGCTACGAAGAATTACAACAACTCAACGAAGAATTAGAAGAAAAAACTCAGTTACTAGCTCAACAAAAGCAAGAAGTCGAATACAAAAATCGCGAAGTAGAACAAGCTCGCGTAAATTTAGAAGAAAAAGCCACACAATTAGCCACAACTTCTAAATACAAGTCGCAATTTTTGGCGAACATGTCCCACGAGTTAAGAACTCCCTTAAATAGTTTACTTATATTAGCGCAAGTCTTATCTAATAACAATGAAGGAAATTTGACACAAAAGCAGGTGGAATATAGCCAAACTATCTACTCTGCCGGCAACGATTTGCTATCACTAATTAATGAAATTCTCGATTTAGCAAAAATTGAGTCGGGAACAATGGAAGTAGAACTAAAAGAAACTTTTTTTAGCGAATTGCAAAAATATATAGAATGGACTTTCCGTTCGATTGCTGAAGATAAAAAAGTAGATTTTCGCGTTTATTTTGATGAACAACTACCCCCTGCTATCTACACAGACCCAAAACGTCTTCAACAGTTGCTAAATAACTTGTTGGCAAATGCTTTTAAATTTACAGAACGTGGTCAGGTAAGTTTACGTGTGTCAGTTGTCACCCAAGGGTGGAGTCTGAACCAAGAAAGCCTTAACAGTGCTGAATGTGCGATCGCCTTTGCAGTCAGCGATACTGGTATTGGCATTTCCCCAGAAAAACAGCAAGTGATTTTTGAAGCCTTTCAACAAGCAGATGGTACAACTAGCCGCAAATATGGCGGTACAGGTTTAGGCTTATCTATAAGCCGACAAATTGCTCAATTGTTAGGTGGTGAAATTCGCTTAGTCAGTCAACTTAATCAAGGTAGCACCTTTACTCTGTACCTACCCCAGAGGAGGCAGGGGGCAGGGAGCAGGGGGACAGGGGGACAAGGGGGACAAGGAAGACAAGGAAGACAAGGAAGACAAGGAGACAAACAGGACAATTCTTCTTTCCCCCCATCCCCCCATCCCCCCCTCTCCCCCTCTTCCTCTCCCCCCCTCTCCCCCTCCCCCACTCCTCCCGTCCCCACTTTTACCGAGTCGGCAATTGAAGACGATCGCCAAAATATTCAAAGTGGCGATCGCACTCTTTTGATTATTGAAGATGACTTGAACTTTGCCCGGATCTTACTCGATTTGGCACGGGAACAAAACTTTAAAGCTTTGATAGCTTCTCGTGGTGATGTCGGTTTGGCAATGGCACGAGAATTTCAACCTGCTGCGATTATGTTAGATATCCGTTTACCCGTGATGGATGGTTGGACTGTACTCGACCGTTTGAAGCACGATCCCAACACCCGTCATATCCCAATTCACATTATGACAGTTGAAGAAGGGCAAAAACGAAGTCTGCAACAAGGAGCGATCGCCTTTTTGCAAAAACCCATTACCAGTGAAACACTTTTTCACGCTTTGAGAGATATCAAGACATTTGTCGAACGAAAAGTAAAAAACCTGCTCGTAGTAGAAGACAATGAATTACAACGCCGTAGCATAGTTGAATTAATTGGTAATGGTGATGTGGCAATTACTGCGGTTGGTACAGCAACAGAAGCTCTGGTAGCACTTAATACTACTCATTTTGATTGCTTAGTATTGGATTTGGGATTGCCAGATATGAATGGTTTTGACTTAATCGAGCGAATTAAACAACAACCCAATCTCGGTTATTTACCCATCATTATTTATACTGGCAAAGAGTTAACATATCAAGAAGAAACAGAACTGCGCCGCATTTCTGACACTATCATTGTTAAAGATGCGCGTTCCCCAGAACGATTATTAGACGAAACATCCCTGTTTTTACATCGCCTTCAGTCAAATTTACCAATTTCCCAACAGTTATTATTAGAACAGTTACGCCAAAGTGACCCGGTACTAGGAGGGAAGAAAGTTTTAATTGTTGATGATGACATCCGCAATATTTTCGCCCTTACTAGTTTGTTAGAGCCTTATCAAATGGAAATTCTTTATGCTGAAAACGGTACAGACGGCATTACGATGTTACAAAACAATTCTGATATTAATGTTGTCTTAATGGATGTGATGATGCCAGGAATGGACGGTTATGAAACAATGCAGGGCATTCGCGCTCTTGACGAATTTAAAAATTTACCAATGATCGCTTTAACTGCAAAAGCAATGAAAGGCGATCGCGAAAAATGCATTGACGCCGGGGCATCAGATTATATCACCAAACCCGTTGATACCGACCAATTGCTCTCACTACTAAGAGTTTGGCTGTATCGGTAAGAAGTCAGGAGTCAGGAGTCAGGAGTCAGGAGTCAGGAGTCAGGAGTCAGGAGTCAGGAGTTAGGAGTCAGAAGTCAGGAGTTATAAAAATTCTTCCCCTGCCCCCTCTGCCTCCCCTGCCCCCTTGTCCCCCCTGCCCCCTCTCTGCCTCCCCTGCCTCCCCTGCCCCCTTGTCCCCCTGCCCCTCCCCCATGTCCCTCAAAAACCCTAACGAACTCGAAGACATCGAAACTCAGCTACTACTGGAGGGAGTGTATCGCTATTACGGCTTTGACTTTCGCAACTATGCAATGGCTTCTCTTAAGCGTCGAATTTGGAATACAATTCGCGCCGAAAAGCTAACTAGTGTCTCTGGACTTCAAGAAAGGGTTTTCCACGACCCCGCTTGTATGGAACGCTTTTTATTGGGTCTTTCGGTGAATGTCACAGCGATGTTTCGCGATCCAAGTTTCTATATTGCTTTTAGAAATTTAGCCGTTCCCCTTTTACGTACCTATCCCTTTATTCGCATTTGGCACGCTGGATGCTCTACGGGTGAAGAAGTTTATTCTATGGCAATTCTCCTATTTGAAGAAGGATTGTATCACCGTTGCCGCATCTACGCTACTGATATGAATGAAGCGGTGTTACGCAAAGCCAAAGCTGGTATTTTTTCTTTGCATTTGATGCAAGAATATACCCAACTTTACTTGCGTTCTGGTGGGAAAGAATCATTTTCAAAATATTATACGGCTGGCTATGATGGTGCTATTTTCCATTCTTTTTTGAAAGAAAATCTCATATTTTCACCGCATAATTTGGTAACAGATGCTTCTTTTAATGAATTTAACGTTATCCTCTGTCGGAATGTTTTAATTTACTTTAACAAAGAACTCCAAGACCAAGTTCACAAGTTGTTATATGGAAGTTTAAAAATGTTCGGTGTTTTGGGATTGGGGAAACAAGAAACGTTGATAAGTTCACCTTACGAAGACTTTTATGAGGAGTTGGCAACTCAGGAAAAGCTTTACCGGAGGGTCGAATGATGAAATTTGATATTACTGTAATTGGTGCATCTTGGGGCGGATTACAAGCGATGGAGACGATTTTGGGAAGCTTACCGAAAAACTTGGCGATCGCTATCGCTGTGGCTCAACATCGTCACAAAGACTCAGAAGGTGAATTAATCAGTTGCTTGCAAAGGTGTAGTTTATTACCAGTAGTCGAAGTAATAGACAAACAAGCGATCGCCCCCGGACAAATTTACCTCGCACCAGCAGATTATCATTTATTAGTAGAACCCGGTCACTTTGCTCTTTCAACCGAAGCACCTGTTTCTTATGCGCGTCCCTCTATTGATGTGCTATTTGAATCCACCGCTGATGCTTACGGAGAGCGAGCAATTGGCGTAATTCTCACAGGCTCCAGTCAAGATGGATCACAAGGACTGGCAAAAGTCAAGGCATACGGTGGTTTAGCCATTGTTCAAGATCCAACCACAGCTGTTAGTCGTATAATGCCAGATGCGGCAATTGCAGCAGTGGTTTCAGCAACAATTTTGCCTTTAACAGAAATCGCTCCTTTCTTGCTCAATCTTTGTTCTTCCTCTTTTCTCAGTTCTAATTCCGGATAAAAAAAGTTAGATTTTAAAATTTACAATTTTAATTGATTATGCAGTCTGCACCAAAAGTAAACATCCTCTTAATAGATGATCATCCTCAAAATTTGATTGCTTTGGAAGCAATCTTAGAAGGGCTGGAGCAGAATTTAGTCAAAGCTTATTCGGGTGCAGAAGCTCTTCGGTGCTTATTGCATCAAGACTTTGCCGTGATATTACTAGATGTGCAGATGCCGGGAATGGATGGGTTTGAGACAGCAACCCTAATTCGGCAAAGAGAGCGATCGCGCAACACACCGATAATTTTTCTCACAGCCTTTGGTGTTAACGATACCATGTTATTTAAAGGCTATACTTTAGGCGCAGTAGACTATCTGTCGAAGCCGATTGACTCGGTTATCTTAAAATCAAAAGTAACCGTGTTTGTGGAACTGTTCAAAAAAACACTCGAAGTTAAGCGACAAGCAACCGAACTTGCGAGCATGAACTCTGAACTGAGAGAAAGTGAAGAGAAATTTCGCGCTTTGAGTGCTTGCTCTCCCATTGCAATTTTTTTAACAGACACTGAAGGAAAGTTTACTTATACAAATCCTAATTGTGAAGCATTTTATAACTTTAAACTTGATGAAAGTTGGGAGGAAGGTTGGGCAAAATGCATTTATCCAGAAGATCGCGATCGCGTGCTTGCTGATTGGTCGCGTTCTATTCGTTGTGGACAGACATACTCAGATGAATTTCGTATTTGCCGCACAGATAATACTTTGTGTTGGGTTCATGTCCGCACATCGGTGATGTTTTCCGATAATCGGCAATTATTGGGATACGTTGGCACTATTGAAGATATCACAGAACGCAAGCAGGCGGAAATAGTCCGCGAACAAATGATTCGCGAACAAGCAGCAAGACAAGAAGCTGAAGCTGCCAACCGGATGAAAGATGAATTTTTAGCGATCGTTTCTCATGAACTTCGTACCCCCCTCACCTCAATATTGGGTTGGTCGAAACAGTTACTTACCAGACAATTCGATCCTAAAACCATAAATCGTGCCCTAGAAACAATTGAACGCAACGCTCAATCGCAAGCGCAACTGATTGAAGATATCTTGGATGTGTCAAAAATTATTCGGGGAAAGTTGCAGTTGCAAACCGAACCAGTAAATCTGATTACTTTAATTGAAACACTACTCGAAACTGTACGTCCACAAGCCGACGCTAAAGCCATTCAACTAGAAAGTATATTCGATCCGCAAGTAGAAATTGTTTGTGGGGACGGGCAACGTCTGCGGCAAGTTATTGGAAACTTACTCTCGAATGCAATCAAGTTTACCTCCAAAGCCGGACGAGTTCAAATAAGCTTGTCGATGGCAATGGGGCAAGGGGAAGAAGGAGACAAGGGGACAAGGGGACAAGGAGACAAGGAGACAATTCTTTCTCCCCATCCCCCCCTCCCCCCCTCCCCCCGTCTCCTTGTCTCCCCCTCTCCCCCCTCCCCCACCTACGCTCAAATCACAGTCACGGATACAGGAATTGGCATTAATCCTGACTTTATTCCTTACGTCTTTGACCGCTTTCGGCAAGCAGATAGTTCTTCTACCCGCTCTTATGGCGGGCTAGGGTTAGGATTGACAATTGCTCGTCACCTAGTAGAATTGCATAATGGCAAGATTTATGCTCACAGCGAAGGAAAAGGTAAAGGTGCAACCTTCACAGTTAATTTACCGTTACCAAAAGCAAATCAATTAAAGCGGGAACCTACGGTAGAAAGTAATGCAAATGACCCAGAAAATTTACCTTCCCTCGATAATGTTCGAGTCTTAGTTGTAGAAGACAATATCGATAGCCGTGACTTTATCAAAGTTGTGTTGGAAGAATCTAAAGCCAAAGTTACGGCTGTAGGCTCGGTAAGTGAAGCGATAGAATGCTTAAAACGAGATCATTTTCATGTCCTGGTGAGTGATATTGGAATGCCAGGAGAAGATGGTTATCAGTTAATTAATAAAGTGCGAGATTTAGAGCAAAAAAATGGTATAAAAATTCCGGCGATCGCTCTCACCGCATACACCAGAAATGAAGATAAAATACAAGCACTCCAAGCCGGCTTTCAAAAGCATCTTGCTAAACCAATTGAACCAGATGAGTTGGTGAAAGCTGTCGCTGAACTTGTTAACTTATAAGCAGCCTCGTCGGTATTTTGAAAAAATGCTATGTACCCTGTCTACCCCAAGGCTTAATCAACAAACTCACCCCAACAGCCCAAGCCACAGAAGCCGTCCAGCCTGCTAAAATATCGCTGGGATAGTGGACTCCCAAATACAACCGCGTCCAAGCGATCGCTAAAACAAACACACTTCCGGCAATTATAACCACCCAGCGCCAACGGCTACCCCATGTTAAAATTACCAAGGCTGCGACTAAAGTCATACTTGACATGGCATGACCGCTGGGGAATCCGTAGTCAAACTCTGGTGCAGGTGACTCCCACAAATGAGGACGGACTCGATGTAGCAAAACCTTCGCTGTTCGGTTGATGATGATGCTGCCTAAAAGCGTGGTAATGAGGTATATTAATCGATGCCACCGACGACGCATAAATAAAGCGATCGCAATTATACTAGCAACCGGAAACACCCCCCAAAATACCCCCACTTTAGTGAAAGTGCTAGCAAAAACATCAAGTTCAGGTCTAGCTGTCGAGTGAATTGCTAACAAAATCGGCACATCCCACCGAAAGCCACCTTCGTTCTCCCAAACATCTTCCGCTAGTTCCCCAAAAACTTGTAAGGGTAAATAGACTCCGATCAATAAAAGCAGCAAAGAGGCACGATGCTTAACGATTAGCTGCTTAGAATAAGTCAACAAAGATTGGAGACGTTTCCAAAGATTAGAATTAAAACTTTTCGGCATTATTATACCATAAGCTTGTCAAAAACATCAGGATTTATCGCTTTTATCATCTCCTAACATTTTCAGTAATTTTCTGGCAACTAGAACCCCCACAACTCCTGCACCAACTATTTCTGCTGTCCGCACAACTGTTTTACCAACATTGTTTGAGTCCATATGGTGGTGAAAAATTTCTTCATTCAACCATTCTGTGGTAGCTTTGAAGTTATGAATTGGCGTTGGTAATAATTCTAAATAAGTACCTTGGCGGATTAAGTGAGCAACTTCGCCCTTAACTTCAAAAACGTTGTAAACGCTAGCGGCAGCATCATCTAAGCCGAGTTTGAGTAGAGTGCCGCGTAAGTTAACTTTAGCTGGTTTTAGCTCATTGCCCAAAGCGATCGCTTATAATCTGAAAGCGATCGCTCTGAAGTATTCGCTCCAAGGCAAGGGTAAAAATTTTCAATTCTGTACTAAGCGGGCAACGCGATTCGAACGCGCGACATTCACCTTGGCAAGGTGACGCTCTACCACTGAGCTATGCCCGCAACTCCCATACAAATCCTATAATCTCACATCAACAACGGTTTGTCAATACCTTAATTTCTAATTAGTCCAAAGTCAAAAGTCCATATGTTGACTATGGACTCTTGACTCTTGACACCCTTAGACGTGTTCTTCTGACTCGGCTGCAAATTCACCTAAGCTGGCACTTTTAAAAGAGGGAGGCAATGATTGAGAATTGCGATATGGCTCTGCCAGGTTAGAGCGCAAATTCCGCATGAGGCTACCCATTTCCAAGGCACTCATAGCGTATTCCCAACCTAAATTACTCTTAATACCTGCCCTTTCTAAAGCTTGTTGCATCGTGTCTGTTGTCAAAACGCCAAAAACTACCGGAATGCCAGTTTGAAACGCAGCGGCAGCAATACCTTTAGCGACTTCAGAGGACACTAAATCAAAATGAGGCGTTTGCCCTCGGATGACAGCACCCAGACAAATAACTACATCATATCTTTGGGAAAGCGCCAACTGACGAGCCACTACTGGCACTTCAAAACTGCCGGGAACCCAAACATAATCCACCTGAGTTCCTTGAGGATTGACATCTACCCCGTGGCGTTTCAAGCAATCTTGACAGCCCTCTAGCAGCTTACTGGTAACGAGGTCATTGAATCGACCAATAACCACTGCAAACCGCAAAGGTTCTGTCTGAGTAAAAGTTCCCTCGAAAACTGCCATAACTGCCTCTTAATCAATCAACTATACATATCAGCCAATATACATTTCTTATTTAAAAGTAGAGGAGCAGGAAAGATTGGGAGATAGGGGGGAGACAAGGAGTCAGGAGTCAGGAGTCAGGAGTCAGGAGTCAGGAGTTATGAGTTATGAGTTAAGATTCCCTCTTATCTCCCCTGCGTCCCCCCTGCGTCCCCTGCGTCCCCTGCCTCCCCTGCTCCAGAAATCTTTATACTATTTGCCAGCGTATGCTAGTCGTCTACACCACAAAAAAGTTTAGTACACCAACTAAAAAGACCAGGGCAAACCAGACTCCAGAACCGATCCAAAGTAGCTTTTTAGACTCACCCCAACTTTGCGGAGTGGCATAAGCTACCGGAACGCCAACAACCATGACAAACGACAACGCAACCAGCGCGACCAATGCAGATTGGAATATAATAGTCATTTTTCCTTCTCCAAAATACCTAAATACTAAAGATAGAATATCTTAAAGGGCAACACTTAAGGTTTTTCCCCACTTTTAAGCTAGCAGAAATTGAAACGTTTTAGTCATTAGTCCTTTGTCCTGTGTCCGTTGCAAGTGTCAATGACTAATGACGAATAGCCGATGACTAATGACTATGGACTTAATTCTTTGCCACACTACAGCTGATTTTGATGCGTTAGGAGCGGCGGTGGGGCTAACGCGCTTGCTACCAGGAAGCTTAATTGTGCTGACTGGGGGTTCTCATCCACCTGTAAGGGATTTTTTGGCGTTGTATAGGGATGAATATCCGTTGATTGAACGGCGTTCGGTCAATCCGGAAAAAATTCGGTCTATAAGTGTTGTCGATACGCAACAACGCGAGCGCCTGGGGAAAGCTGCCGAATGGTTAGATTTACCCCATCTTCAAGAAATCATAGTTTATGACCATCACATCAGGCAAGAATCAGATATTTCCGCCACGCGATCGCATATTTCTCAAGTCGGTGCGACCACAACTTTAATGGTGGAACAATTACAACAGGAACAAATTTCCCTGACACCTGCCGAAGCTACCGTCATGGCTTTGGGTATTCATGTTGATACTGGCTCTCTCACCTTTGACTCTAGCACCCCGCGAGATGCTTTAGCTTTGGCTTGGTTGATGCAACAAGGCGCTAGCTTATCGGTAATTAGCGAGTATCTAGATCCCGGTTTATCTGTACAATTGCAGCAATTATTAACTCAAGCTATAGACAAATTGCAATCTATATGCATACGTGGATATGCGATCGCCTGGGTAATTCTGAAAACAGATAAATTTGTGCCTGGGTTATCAAGTGTTGCCTCGCAGCTAATGACGTTAACCGAAATTGATGCTTTACTACTGGCAAATGAATATCCTGGGGAAAACGAATCGCGGTTAACGGTGATTGGGCGATCGCAAATCAAGAGCGTTAATCTTCACGAATTATTTGCACCTCTAGGTGGTGGTGGACATTCTCAAGCCACATCGGTCAACCTGCGCGGAGTAGATCCACAAGTCATATTAAACCAACTTGTTGACAGCATAAAAGCTACAATTCCTCATCCTCCCACAGCGAGAGATTTAATGTCCTCTCCAGTCCGCACCATCCGTCCAGAAACCACCATCGAACAAGCACAGCGTATTTTGTTGCGCTACGGACATTCTGGTTTATCTGTAGTCAATGCTAAAGCACAACTAGTAGGTATAATTTCGCGTAGAGATTTGGATATTGCTTTGCATCACGGGTTTAGTCATGCACCAGTTAAAGGCTACATGACTACTAATCTCAAGACAATTACACCAGATACGACACTCCCCGAAATCGAAGCGCTGATGGTGACGTATGATATCGGACGTTTGCCAGTATTGCAAGATGATCAATTATTGGGAATTGTCACCCGCACCGATGTTTTGCGGGAATTACATCAGGGGGGAGAAAGAGGAGGGGGGGAGAGGGAGAGGGGGAGAGGGGGGGAAAATAATTTTAAGCTTTGTGAATTGCAAAATAAACTTGCGCCACAACTTTGGCAAGTGCTTAATATAGCATCAAAAGAGGCAGAAAAACGCGGTTGGCATCTTTATTTAGTTGGGGGTGCTGTGCGGGATTTATTATTAGCTGAAGAATCCGCAGGTGCTTTGATGATTAAAGATATTGACATGGTAGTTGATGGCTTTCACAACTCAGCAGATGTGGGTGCTGGTGTAGAATTAGCGCATACGCTTCAGCAAGTTTATTCTAATGCACGTTTAGAAATTCATGGTGCTTTTCAAACTGCGGCTTTGCTATGGCATAATGACCCAGAATTAGACTCTTTGTGGGTGGATATTGCCACCGCTAGAACTGAATTTTATCCTTATCCGGCGGCGAATCCGGTAGTAGAAGCGAGTTCGATTCGTCAAGATTTATATCGACGAGGTTTTACAATTAATGCGATCGCGCTACGATTAACTTCTCCCCGCGCTGGTGAATTACTCGATTTTTTCGGCGGTTTACTGGATTTACAAGCAAAGCAAATTCGGGTTTTACACGTCAACAGCTTTATCGAAGATCCTACACGCATTTATCGCGGTGTACGCTTTGCTGTGCGCTTTGGCTTTCAAATTGAACCGCAAACTGAAGCATATATTCGTTATGCGATTAACAGTGGCATTTATGATCGCACGGCACAACAAAATAGCAAAACTCCGGCTTTACAAACTCGACTCAAAACCGAATTAAAGCATATCTTAGAAGCACCTTATTGGAAAGCTGCTTTACAGTTGCTCGATAATTTAGGGGCGTTGCAATGCATTCATCCCACACTAAAATTAGATGAAGAATTATTGCGGCAATTACGTTTATTAGAACGTTGTTTAAAGCGATTTGACACTCAGCAAAGTTTGATTCAGTGGCAAATGCGTTTAGAGGCTATCATCGCCCACCTTGCACCAGAATATCGCGGTAAGGT
>JBPCQW010000279.1:0-6785 GCA_050997715.1 Hassallia sp. | reverse complement strand
CCCAGTCAGCTTTCATGGCAAGGTATTCTTCGGGGTGATTCTTCCAAATTTCTGCGGTTAATGCTGCCATGTAGCCAATTTTGTCTTTAACAAGACGATTGGGCCAAGGATCGCCGGTACTAAAAGCATCCATCGTTCCTGTCTTCATGTTTGCGACAGTTTGCGCTGCTGGTACTGTCAACAATTTGACATCTGCATCCGGATCTAAACCGCCGGCAGCTAACCAGTAACGAATCCACAAATCTTGGTTGACATGGGGAAAGGTGAATGCTGCGGTGAAGGGTGTTGAAGATTTGAGTTGTGTAAATAAAGACTTAGCGCCGGCAAGTTGTAAACTAATACCTTTGCCTAGGTGCTTGTTAGCGATCGCAATTCCATTTCCATGCGTAATCAATTGACACAACACATACATGGGAATTTTTTTATTACCTTTGGTAATTAAACCTTCGGTAATTAAATGCGGCATTGGCATTTGCCATTGTCCACCATCAATACCACCACCAGCTGAACCGATTTCTACATTGTCCCGCGCTGCACCCCAAGAAGCTTGTTTGGCAAGGTCAACATTGCTCATGCCATACTTCGCAAAAAAGCCTTTTTCTTTGGCAATAATTAACGGAGCCGCCTCTACAATCGGGATATATCCTAACTTAACTGTACTCGTTTCTGGTGTTTGTTCTGGAGTTAAATTGGCAACAGGTTGAACCGCTGGCTGGGCTTGTATGCTATTACCTGTGATGCTTGCCGGGGGATTTCCCAAACAGCCTTTGAGGAACACAGCACCCGCAGAGGCTCCCGCTGTTAATATAAATTTGCGGCGAGAAAATTGATTAAAAAATTCTGTCATAATATCTCCTTTAATGGGAACTTTATTGTTTTTAACTACGACAAATTAAGCAGAGAAACAAGAGATGTTTCTGGCATTTTGAATGGCAATTTTCAGCTATAACTAATCAGCAGATATGCGCCTTTTCCAGTAGAAAAGACTCGTTCGACTGCTTAAAGAGAAACTGTGATTAATTTATTTATTGCTCTTTGGTGCGATCTTTGGGGATCGCTCACCTTGTTGAAATCAGTTTACAGGTTTTAATGCCAAATTGATATCTTTTAAACTGTAATTATTAAATAAATATTATATTGGAACCATAAGTAAAAACTTATAGTTCAGTCGCAAATGCCGGAAAAATTTTTAATATATAGCCTTTTATTTATGATAATTATTACTTTGAGACTATGAGTGAATACTTTTAGGCTGTATTTATTTGTTTTTAATCAATATATATAGATAATTATTTATGAATCGTCTGGAGTAAATTTATATATTAAGTTTTTTAACTTTGCATTCCCTCTCGTTCCGAGTCTCAGACTGGGAATGCATTCTTTGAGGCTCTGCCTCGCGTTTACTTTCACTTTAAAATTACCTATTCTCTCTTTACCTCTTACCTTGGCAGTTAATTCATAGGTAATATGAGTGTCAGAGGCAGAGCCTCTTGATGTCGTTCCCAGTCTCAGACTGGGAACGAGGAACACGAGGAACGACTGGGAACGAATTAGCGATCGCGATCGCTGACTACGGTCTTAAATCATTAGATAATTCCACAATACCCCGATAGCCATCGATTCTGACTCGCTGACCATCTTGCAGCAACCAGGTAGCACCACGGACATCCATCACCGCTGGTATACCATATTCGCGAGCGATGATCGCACCGTGAGATAATCTTCCACCAACTTCGGCAATTAAGCCACCGGCTCTAACTAACAGCGGTGCCCAGCCAGAATCGGTGTAAGGTACTACCAATATCGTACCTCGGTCAACCTCTGGTATATCTTGTAAATGCCGCAACACCTTGACTCTTCCCTCGGCTTGTCCGTGACTAGCAGGAATGCCTTGTAATATTTGATCTGAGGTGAGCTTAGAAAGAGCTAAAGGGACGGGGGGAGCATTGCCGTAAACTAAAAGAGGTATTTGATTTAATTGACTGTCTTCTGTGAGTTGCGATCGCCTAACTAGCACAGAGTCTTGCAACTGCGAAATTAATCGAGCATCCCAATTTTCTATCAATTGCCGCACTTCATTCAATTCTAGAAAAAAGATATCTCCTTTTTCTTTCAACAAGTCGGCTTCTAACCAAATTTTCTCCAAAGCCAAAAAACACCAACGCAACTCACCTAACAAGCGTGAGTATACCTCAGTAACTCGTCCTTTGAGATCCACGCGCCGTTGCACAAATCCTCGCTTTTTATTTCTTTTTTGCGGACGATAAATATCTTGTAGATTGTCTATCAGCGGTTGGTTATCTTGCATCAACTGCACAAATAACTGCTTTATCGCTTGGGGATCTTCTTTCCAGGTGGGAACGGCAATATCAGTTCCAACTTCACTTAAATAGCCGTAATCTTGAAGTAATTCGTCGAATTGTTGTAAAATTTTCTGCCCTTCTGGGGTTGGTGCTAATTGCTCAAATACTTGCTGTGGTTCGACTTCAGGTAATACCTGTTTGGCATCGGCGGCTAATGCACTTAGCGATCGCATTGCTGCTACTTCTGGTGTGACGCTGTTATCAATTTTGCCATCTTTGACGCGAAAAATACCTTGGCGCAGCGCTGCGCTTAAGGGTGCTAAAATACTGTAATAAGTCCCCAGGCGCAGCAATACTAAAATAAAGTCAATTCTATTTAACAGCTTTGGCGGATCGAAGTCATCGATAAATTCTTGCGTTAACTGCGACAAACCAGGCACAAAGCGTCTGTGATAATCGCGCTTAAAGTCTTTTTCTAAATTTAATTCGCGTCTGAGCAACTTCGCCAATCCGGGTAAATTCCTTAAGGTAGAATTCAAAGGCGGTTTACTCATCTTGGAACCCCTAGTTAAGAATTCCAAACTTTCCGGCGGTAAACCCATTCTTAAAAAAATCTGCCCTAAGAGAGATGCATTAAAATAAGCTCTTGAATAATGAAGTGTGGCAGTTTCTTTAAAGTCTAATCCTTCAGCGCGATCGCCTAAAACGATTGTAAAAAGTTCTCCCCAAACTCCGCAAGTTAATGGACGATTAATCGACCAAGTTAAAGGACGAATCAATCCGGGAATTACTTCGGCGGCGATTTTGCGAGTCCAAATTGGTAGTAAAGTGGTGATAGGTCGTGCTTGTAATATCCAAAGTGTTTGACCGTCGTAACTCCACTCAATATCTTGGGGAATGCCGTGAAAACGTTCTTCTAGATGTCGGCATAAGTAAGCAACTTGTTTAAGTAAAGCTTGTGGTACAAGTCCAGTGCCTTCTAATTGCACAAACTTAAAATTTTCGGTTTCGACGACAAATGCGCGATATTGTTCTGGTGTGACTCGTCCGGAAACGATTTGCGTCGGACTTCCTGGTAAAGCTTCAATGACGATCGCTTCTCCTTGTCGAGTAATCGGATCGCGGCTGAAAGCTACCCCAGAATATACACTTTGGACTTGTTGTTGAACTAACACTGCCATTGCAGCTTCTTGGGAACCGCGATCACGTCGATATTGCATGGCAGATGCATCGTTATAAGAAGCTTGAGTGCGAGCGATCGCTTCTCGCAACTCTTGTTTGTTGGTAACATTTAAAATTGTTTCATATTGTCCCGCAGCAGAAGCTTGTTCTGAGTCTTCGCCAATCGCTGAGGAACGCACCACCACAGGCGATAATTCTGAAGGATACATAACCTCTATTAATGCTTCTGCATCATCTCCAGCAGCAAGTACCCACCCTTTTGGCACTGGATAACCCCAGCGCTTAACTTGAGATAAAGTAGCTGCCTTTTGTCCGAATAACGCAGCATCCAAATCGTCATCTAAAGAAACAATATTTGTCTCACCCCGAAAAAATTCTAAAGCGGCTTGGGAATTTCTTTCCGCGTTTTCGGTTGGTAAATTCAAATCATCCGGAATTCGTTTATAAATCCAGCCAAGTAACACCGCTAAAGCGACAGCAGCGATAATTTTCGGTAAATCTTGAGCGTGCAAAAGTGTCACAATCAAAGGAAACAAAACTAAAGCTCCGTATTTGCCCAACTGTTTGTTGCGAAAAACACTAAATGTAATACTTACCAGAAAAAGCACAAATCCAGCTACCAGTGGATCGTGTACCGCAAATCCCCAAACAACATTTGTCGTACCTGCCGCTTTTCCTACCCAGTATCGTCCTAATACTAAGGCAATCAGGGCAATCAATTCCCAAGCCGATCCCTCTTTAAAGAAAGCACGGGCAAGTAAGACAGCGGCAATTCCCTTCAACGCTTCTGACAATACCGCCAGAATTCCTACCAGTCTCCCACCGTGATAAAATGCCGCTGAGACACTGATATTACCAGTACCTACCTGTGCTAATTGCCGTCCCATCATCGCTTGGGTAATCCAGTCAATTAGCGGTAGTGCCCCCAAGAGCGGGCAGACAATTAAAATAATTAAGGCACCCCAGAGTTCAAGCATTGTGGATTGTGGGTTTGAGATTTATAGTCTTGGCTCTTTGTGCCGTCAATAAAGGCAATTTTTTCATATAGAAACCAAGGGCAGATGCATCTAAGATTTTGGATGCCTTTGCCGATAAGAGTTACATAAATTAATAAATATAAATACTTTGGGGTTAAAACTTAAGTCAAGTACTATAAGTAATTTAAAAATAAGATAGGTAAACCCACGCGTTTAAACTTGACTGCGTTGCTGTGTGGCTTGATCTAGGATACATTTCACACCCTGTTTTCACAATAACCAGATTTAACTCTTCATATGTGAAATTTCTACTTGAAAATATAAAATTTTTATAAATTATTTTCAGAGCGTTTTAAATAGCTGGTGAGGAACACTTAACACAAAGATAGATTGGTCAGAATTTGAAATTTGCCAAACTTTCCTTGCGAGTGTCCCTCAACAGCTGTTAATATCCTTAGTTTATCGCATAGGCAGCTTGCAGCGCCCAAATAATTAGAGCAGCGATCGACCCCAAAAGAAGCACGGTAGAGATAGTTACCGCTTTTGGAGAATCTGCGCCCTTAAACTTCATGATTCCTCGGTTTAAGTCGGACATAGCGATGTGCGTCTCCTTTGATAAGCGTACTCATTTGCCCGCTTTGATTGTAGTCTTTCTATTTGCAGAGGATGCAAAATTCTTAAATTAATTTTCAGCAAAGCTGGGCAATATTTGCATCAATAATATTACTTATGTCTAAAGACATAGATTAAGGCTTATACAAAATTTTGGCTGATATCAATATAAATACTGAATATTGACCGGAAAATTTTCCCAGTACCCCTTCGGGTTCGCCAGTCGCTCATGGGGGAAACCCCCTTGGCGCTAGCCTCTCCCTTTGGGAGAAGACCGCGCTGGACTCACCAGTCCCCAGTACCCAGTCGCCAATTACAGATTTTTTGGTAGAATTTATTACTTTGTGTCTTTGTTGCTTTTGTTGATATCTTTTGAGGGCGTTGAAAGGTGAAAGTTGCGCTTATAATAATTTTGACGGTAATAGCCGCATTATTTGTGATGATAGAAGTAGGACTACGATCGCTTTTTGGTTTTGGCAATCCTCTAATTTACATCGGCGATGAGCAGATTGGTTATTTGTTAGCACCAAATCAGCGTACTCGTCGTTTTGGTAATCGCATTGAAATTAATCAGTATTCTATGCGAAGTGCGCCAATAGAAAAAACTGCTTCACCCTCAACGCTACGGGTGCTGCTGTTAGGTGATTCTATTGCCAATGGTGGCTGGTGGACAGACCAAGATAATACAATTTCCAGCCTAATGATGCGTTCTTTGAGCGCGGTAAATATTAGTAAATATCCGCAAATAGAAGTGCTGAATGCTTCAGCAAACTCTTGGGGACCGAGAAATGAATTAGCATATTTGCAACGGTTTGGAACTTTCAACGCTCAGGCGATAGTGTTATTAATTAATACCGATGATTTGTTTGCTACGGCTCCGACATCTTTACCAGTAGGACGCGATCGCAATTATCCAGATAGTAAACCGGCTTTAGCGTTGGTGGAAGTATTTGAGCGATATGTCACAAAACAAAAGTTAATCCCAGAACTAAAAGCAGTACAAGATGAGAAAGGCGATCGCGTCGGGATTAATCTCGAAGCAATTAGCAAAATCCAAGCGCTGACTCGTGAAAATAACTCTGAATTTCTCTTGGTGATGACTCCTTTACTGCGAGAAATTGGTAAACCAGGTTCACGCGATTATGAAATTACCGCACGTCAACGTCTTAAAGATTTTACCGCAGCGCAGCAAATTACTTATATAGATTATCTCCCGACATTCAACGCCATAAAAGAGCCAAAAGCTATATATCAAGACCACATTCACCTCAACTTACAAGGCAACCAGTTAGTTAGAGAGAAAATTGAGCTTAAGCTTTTGGAGCTATTGGGACATGGTACACCACATCAAGCTTGATTGAATAGCGATATGTTTATAGAGATGCCTCTGTGTGGAACGTCTAAGCGTGTTGATATATATTTCCATGAAGTAAACGCTCCACGACAGAGAAACTCTAGCAAGATGAGAATACTACTAGTTCATATGATTATTTCGTAGTAAGCGCTGAAGCACTTTAAATTGAGCGATAAATCGCTCACTACGAAACTTCTAAATTCTTTCTTGATGTCTTCGGTGTGGTTTGAGGGTTATTTACATTACCTGTAGACATAGCGAGCGAGGCAAGCAACATGGATATTAATAAACTCCTAAGTAAATATGCAGCAGGAGAACGGAATTTCAATGGAGCAAATTTGCATCAAGCAAACCTTT
>JBPCQW010000036.1:0-3089 GCA_050997715.1 Hassallia sp. | reverse complement strand
TGGTCAAATGCTAAATTGTAGAGATAGTTTTCACCAGATCCAAGCACATCTGATTGTGTTTGAGCAGTGACAGCGACAACATGCAAATGAATACCAAGTTGAATTGTTTTTCGACTTCCTGTAAGTAATAATTTTTTGCTAGTATCAAAGACTGCTAAATAAACAGTGCGGCTTTCTTTCAAAGCTACCCACACAGTTACAGCATTTGCTTCAGTGCGTCTGAGAATTGGTCCAGCGAGAACGAGTGGCAGGTTATTCAACCTATCCCTTAAAGGTGTCCATGTCATGAGACTTCTGGCATCAACGATATATTTCGAGTATATTTTTCTCGAAGAAAAAAGTCACGTTTGTAAAAGCCAAAGGCGAAAAAGTTCCACAATAATTCGCCAGCATCCGTCAATTTCTTTAACTACATCATGGCGTGTGAGAGTTTTCAAGGCTTCTTCTAAAGTTGCCTCATCCATGTTTGTAGATTGAACTAAAGCATTAAGAGTTAACCCTTGGGGGTGAGGTGCAAGTATCCTGAGTATCACATGTTGTCCAACCGCACCGCACACCGCTTGACCCCAAACACCATTAAAATAGCCGCTTCCCTTTTTGAAGAAATCAGAGTCGCTAATCACAGCTTCCACATCATCGACTGTAAAAACGGGGTTACGTTGGTTTCTCATCGTAAAAACTTGGTCGTTGTAGCGACGAACTAACTGAAAACCCACGAGTTGCACTAAATATGGTTGTCCGTGGGTGAGGTCGTAGATTTTATCTAGTGCTTCCGGGGTATAGTCGAGGGGAAAATCCTCAATAGCTGGATTTGCTAAAATCTCTTGTGTTGCGCCGGCTTCCATAAAACCGACGCGAATAGTAATAACGCTAGCGTAAAAAGGTTGGAAGTAATCGCTTGTCATTTCTTCCAAAGTGTGCAGCCCAGCTAAAGCAAAGGCAATTTTAGAGCTTTTGTGCGCCAACGCCCGCAGATATCCCATAAAATCTTTAGGGATTTTTCCCGCTTCAATTAGTTTCTCGATTTGCTCAAACTCGTCTAAAGCGATAATTAAACCTTTGGGATTTTGCCCAGACGCGATTAATCGCGTCTCTACCTGTGCCAAATATCTTCTAAAAGTCGGCAAGGGAAGACTTAACAAATCCTCATTGCTTGGGGGTGGAATTTGCACCGCATCAGAAATGGCATCACAAATTGCCATCACCACCTCTGCAACTCCTTCGGGTGCATCTCCCACTTCTAGGAGGTTGACATAGGCTACCTGTACATCTGCACTGACAAAATTAGCAACGTTTCGCAGGATGGAAGTTTTGCCCATGCGTCTGTGACCGTAGATTACCACAGACTGGAGTTGATGACCCCTAACCCAGAGTTCCTCTAACCGTCTCATTACGTCTTCTCTTCCAACGAAGAGGTTGCCTTCCACTGGGTTCCCGGCAACGTAGGGATTAATCACAGGCTTGATGATGCAAATTTGCCCGACTGCTTTGGCTATCTTGCCCAAGACTTGTTTCCAACTGTGAGCAATGTCTACAATTAACCCGCGCTCTGCTTGAGGTAGGACATGTCTATTATCTATAACTTCTGTTATTTCCCCTAGGGCGCGGTTCAGTGATGAGGAACGCTGATAACGGGAAGAACTGTGCTGCACAACCTTGACATTTTCAACTACTGCCTTTAAAGATGTGAGTGTTTCCCAAGTAGTTCGGCGTAATAACGGTTCCAGTGGGAAGGGAGGAATTTGAACAGCAGCAATGGAGTCTGGTTCCTTAGCTTCCTTAAGGGCTGCTAAAGTTTGGGCAAGGGTGAACATTTCCTCACCATAAAGAAGAGAACGTACCTGTGCAAAAGCCTCCATTGCTTTGGCTGGTTGTTTTTCATGGAGATACCAGAAACCAGCCGCAGCAGCACGGGCTGGGGTGTCTAGGCGAAGAGACACTCTTAAAGGAGGAGAAAGTGGCTCATTAAAATAACGAAAAAATAACAAACCTCTCACTAGTTGTGAGTTAATTTTTTTACCTAAAGAAGCTGAAGCAAAACCTATTAGTCTCCAGTCAAAAGGGGCTTCAGCTAAACGAGAAACATACCAAATAAGTTGTTCTGATGGGGTTATAGCAAGTACCCTGTTGACTGCTTGCACAGCAGGGATGAACTGTAGGGTATATTCCAGCAGTTGATTCACATTATGCAAACCCGTTTCCCAATCTTGTTGTAGCCATTTCTGCAAGTGCCAAGCAAGATTAGGCAAGGGAAGCGGAGTGATGCGAGGAAGTAAGTAGCTACCATTCTGGACAAAGCGCAAATTAAAAGGTAAACCAATAAGCCAATTTTCCGGACGGATTATAGCCACGCCGGGCGCCACGCCCAACCCCAGGAAGAACGGCACGCCCGACACCAGGAAGAACACCACGCCCAACCCCAGGAAGAACGCCACGCCCAACCCCAGGAAGAACGCCAGGCTCAACGCCACGCCCAACCCCAGGAAGAACGCCAGGCTCAACGCCACGCCCAACCCCAGGAAGAACGCCACGCCCAACGCCACGCCGAACCAATCAACAGGAACGCCTATTTCCTGAAGAATTAAACCTAAAATTGAGAGCGTAACAACTGTCAAAATCACCCCTTGAAAAAGCAATTGACGCTGAATCGGATTTTGAGAAAGCAACTGCCATCCCTTACGCCAATTCATTTCTCCTGGAGGAATATACCCACCCCCAAACGTGTCCACATACCACCGCAAAGCTTGGGGAAAGTAAAATACCCAATACAACAGGCGCAGATAGTCCAAGGGGTTCCACAGGGAGAGGGGGCGCTTGAGTTTGGGCGCTAAGTCTAGGCGGGGAACTGGGCGTTGTTGGTTCATTGGATACCTTCCATTCTCAGTAAGCCCAACATACCGCCCGGAAATTTATGATACTGCTGGTCAATTACACAGGGGCGAAACTCCTCACACTGGAAACTTCGGTTTTGCGTTGTTTCCACGCCCGGAAATAAATTTCGGGCTAATAGCTTAAGTGCGTTGAAACGCACTGAAATCAAGATAAATTGGTTCTTCTCGTTCCCAGGTTCTACATGGGAATGCATTGTT